>NZ_JCACKS010000233.1:0-40033 GCF_059505505.1 Pelatocladus sp.
GCCTTTGAGTACAGAAGCCCACGCTGTACCGTAAGGTCAGCGTTGGGTAGTTCACACTAATCCGGCGAAATTCCCTATGCTTCTACAGCAGAGTCAAAATATTCATTAGTTTACTTCTTAACTAAAATATATGCCGTAGCATATTCAGGTAATTGACTAATGTATCTGGTAAAATCTTTATTAGTCTTAAAAATACCTGCCAAAAAATCTAGCTGATAAAGGTTTGGTAAAAAGGCTCCGCCTGTATCGGCTATGACTCCTATTTTTAATTGTTTATTTTTACCTTGACCATACTCAATCACAATTACCCGACCTAAACCGATATTTAATACATCGCCCGCAAAAGTTACTCCTGGCTTTATGGAAATTTTTGCGTCAATCTTATACCCATATCCTTTAATTGCATTCACTTTTCTAAAATACCAATAGCGCTTTTGCGCTGTTGGTTTCACACCTCGAACATAAGACATTCCGTTGTTTCTATCGACATTAAAAAACTCTCTAGTCCCATCCGTAAATTTAATTAATATAGTTCCTTGCATCAAGGCTTCTTCTAAACCTTTACGAGTTAAATAAGCAAGAGGTTCAACTTTACCATATTCTCTTCCACCAGGTTCATAGATACCTGATAAAACGTCTTGCTTAGTATATTTAGTATAAAAATTATCGCCGATTAAATTATCTTTTAAACTGTAAATTGGTATATTATAATTAGAAGTTTTTTTATGAGATCCTGTATGAGTGAAAACAGCATACTTAGTAATTCGGAGCCGTTTTTGTTGAGAATTTTGTGGCTTGTAAGCTGACCATTTAATTACTTTAAAATTCGCATTAATAAAATTAGGATTTTGTAAGCGAGTGGTGCGATTGTTTGCAATATCTTCCTTTAGTACAGCAATCATAAAATCTAGGGTTTTCAGTGTATCTTGGACAGTAACACCCGCAGTATTTAATAATCCTGTTCGGAGAATATCTGGATCTTGATTAGCGTAGTCTTGGTAATATTTTCTAGTGTTAGTAAGAACAAATAATAAATCTTTTTGATTGAAATTAACGTTATTTGTTGGTAGTTTGGCAGCAGAGATAATTTTATTGCCGTTAACGCTATATTTATACTTTTTAAATTCATCAATAACTTGATAGGGAGCAGAAGCTGATATCAAGTTTGGTCTGGATGCAAAATTATTTTGTTGACCGAGATTATTTTTATGTAAATTTGTAGCACTTATAGAATTTTCTGAAACAGATGCTAGAGAAATTTGCTGTTGAGTGTTGGACTGAGTATGTAAATAGCCACCGCCGACCAAACCAGCAGATAAGAAAGCCGTAAAACCGACAATCAGACAAGATCTTGGATTCAATAAAATACTCATAATTAGAAAATTTTAATCTCAGAGAAAGTTTTGTGTTCTAAATTGTAGTTTTTAGGAGTTAGGAGTTATTAGTAAACATCTAACTACTAACAATTCCCAATCCAAAATCGTTCGACTGAGCTTGCCGAAGTGTCACGACGAAGTCTAAAATCCAAAATCGTTAGAGCCTAATATTTTGTAAATTACTGCGGGGGTTAGAAGTACGAATAGTGCGGATTTTTTCATAATACTCCCGCTCTTGTGGACTGATATCTCTGGGAGTGGCGATCGCAATTTTCACTAACTGATCACTACGTCCACTCTTGGGTTGTGGCCAGCCTTTACCACGTAGACGCAGGGATTGACCAGAACGCACTCCCGCAGGTAGCTTAACATTCACACTACCATCAGGAGTAGGTACTTCTATAGAAGCTCCCAAAACGGCTTCATCTGGGGTAATTGGCACTTCGCACACCAAGTTATCACCTTCAAACTGGAAAAAGGGGTGAGACTGAAGCTCAACTTTTAGGTACAAATCACCTCGCTGTTGTGTTAGAGGACTGATTTGACCTTTACCACGCACCCGGAGGCGAGTACCAGCTTTTGCACCAGCAGGAATGCGGACATCAATAGTTTCGTTACCAAGATTAAAGCGCTTTTGTACACCATGAAATGCTTCAGAAAAAGTCAAAGAAATGATGGCTTCGCTGTCTTGAGGCGTAGCTGCACCAACATCCTGGAAACCAAAATCACCGTAACCACTATAACCAGCATAACCACTAGTAGGTCCAGCACCAGTAGAAGTGCGGTAGCTATAGGATTGTCTAGCGCCGCGAGTACCACCTCCACCGAAGCGTCCTAATAATTCGTTGATGAAATCATCAAAACTGCCGTATTGGCTAAAGTCAAAGCCACCCATATCAACGCCAGTACCGCCACCAGGGAAACCTTGACCAACTTGTTTCCAATATTGACCAAATTGATCATATTTTTGCCGTTTCTCTGGATCTGACAAAACCTCGTAGGCTTCATTAATTTCTTTGAAGCGTGCTTCTGCCTGTTTGTTCCCAGGGTTAACGTCAGGATGATATTTACGGGCTAGTTTCCGAAAAGCTTGTTTAATTTCATCTGCACTGGCAGTTTTATTAACTCCCAAAACTGCATAATAATCTTTAAAATCGGTTGTAGCCATCTACAATACTCCTCTAGTATTTAACTTTATGTTTTTTTGTAAAATTAAGGGATTCGGTATCCTACACTAGGTAGAACTTTAAATATAGTTACTCTGATTTTAAATTAACAAACCTTAAATAGATTTGAGTTCGGTTGTTGCTGAAAATGCGAGGGCAATTTCCGTACTTTATGAGGGATTGGGGATTGGGGATCGGGGAGCAGGGACAACTAATCAGTGATCAGTTATCAAATTAAACTAATCACTGTTAACTGATTTATGCCCGCTCCCCGATCAATACCAAATTAAGTAATCTAATCCTTCTTCTAAACTAGGAGGAGCATCGCGCAATTGACGATACATCCGAAAAATTACATCCTCTGGTACTTGACGTTCCCGTCTTTGATTGCGTGCTAAACATAGCCAAACAGGAGTTTTTACCCAAATTCCGGTGATGTCAGTAAAACCAATATCGTGGGCTAAGCTAATGACTTCACGGCGATGGCGTCGTTGAGCGTTAGTAGCATCATAGATTACTGTACTATCTGTAGCGATCGCCTTTTGAAATTGCCGCTTAGTTTCTTGCCAAATCAGCAGCCAAGATCCTTGGATAGATTCATTGCCAAATACTTGTCCCCGGATTGCATCGGTAGAAACCACTTGCCTCTGGGGACATTGAGTCACTAATTGCTTTGCCAAGGTTGACTTACCGCTACCAGGAAGACCAATTAGTAAGAAGAATTTTGTCATTAGTCTGTTGTCCCTCATCATTAGTCATTGGTCAAAGGACAAATGACTAATGACTTGATGACTAATAACTAAATTATCGTTCCATCGGGAATAACAGCATTTTTCAGCACAACGACAATACCACTACGGATGTAGAAACCTTGAGTTTCACGCTCGGCTTCTTGGACATTATCTTTGTTAATGATTTGTACATCGCACCCGATGTGAGTATTTTTGTCAATGATAGCTCGACGAATGATTGTGTTAGAACCGATACCTAAAGGTACGCTACGATGCTCACACTCAGACTGGCGTTCGGCAAATGGCTGATACATGTCTGCACCCATAATCATGGAATCTTGAATGACGCAGCCAGATTCAATCCGCGATCGCACTCCTAACACTGAGTTTTCAACGCGGCAATTTTTGAGAATACTACCTTCGCTAATGATTGATTGGGTGACATGACAATCTAACAATTTGCTGGGAGGTAAATAACGAGCGCGAGTATAAATTGGCGCTTGCTCATCGTAGAAACTAAAGGGTGGACGAGGTTGCTGAGTTAAAGCCAGATTCGCATTATAAAATGCTTCTATTGTTCCAATGTCTTCCCAGTAATCATTGAATAGGTAAGCTTGAACGTTGTAATCGCTGCTAGCGTCAGGAATAATCTCCTTGCCAAAATCAGTCCTTTGGGAAGCTTCTTTCAACAACTTGATCAAAGCATCTTTTTTAAAGATATAGATTCCCATCGAGGCGATATATGGTTGTTGTTCGGCTTCTTCTTTGTTTAAGCCTAAAACAGTAGTATCAACCTGCATTTTCTTTAAAGCTTCGCCTTTGGGCTTTTCGCTGAAGTCAACAACCCTACCAGATTGGTCGATTTTCATCAAACCAAAGTCTGAGGCGCGACGTTCATCGATCGGTATAACTGAAAGGGTAATATCTGCCCCAGTTTCCCGATGACGCTGGACAAACTGACGGTAATCCATGCGATACAAATGATCGCCTGATAGTATCAAATATTCATCTACATCCCACTCTTCAAATAGCCATAGATATTGACGAACCGCATCGGCTGTACCTTGGAACCAACTGAGGTTTTCCGGTGTTTGCTGTGCAGCTAGGACTTCAACAAATCCTTCAGTAAAACCAGCAAAGCTGTAGGTACGAGCAATATGGCGATTCAGAGAAGCCGAGTTGAATTGTGTCAGGACATATATTTTGAAAATCTCAGAATTTATACAATTACTGACAGGAATATCTATCAACCGATACTTACCTGCCAGTGGCACCGCTGGTTTAGCACGTAATTTGGTGAGCGGATAAAGGCGGGTTCCTGCACCGCCACCGAGAATGATTGCTAAAACTTTTTTCACAAGTTTGCTCCCGACTGCCTTTCAACTCTCAACTACAGTTTAGGACTGTATGCGGCAGCTGGTAAGGGGGGATCGAAAACAAAGTTTAGTTAAGTTTTCAGAATGCTGCCGGATAAAAATGGTATTACCATCTGTTACAAAACGAAATTAGATGTATCAATTAATATTAAAATTTGTTAACACTGATACTCTTGAGTCCCAACTGTCCATCTACTAAACGCAACTTTTGCGATAGTTTCAGATACTGTACCCAAGGTTGTTCTGAAAGTTTAGCAATTTCATTTAGAGATAGAGTTGCAGAAAATACATTTTTGATCTCAGTGTTTTCACTGATTACTAAATTTTTTAAAATAGCTGCTGCATTAGAAATATCTGTCCCTGGTTGAGTATGAATAAAAACCACTAAACTACGTTCATCTGGATTTTGGACTTGATTGAGCGTCATCGCAAGGGCGGCGTCTAGCTTTTTATAGTTCATCTAAAAATCTCCCGTTAAACACCATATTGGGTAAAAGAAAAAGTTAAAGGAATTGCTGTTGTAATTTTCCTTTGCCGTTCAGCTTTTTCCCATTTCTGAGTGTATTGATTATTTAAGCCCACTTATTCGGATAAAAGGCAGGCTAAAAATAACCTGTCCTAAAAGTAACTTATCAGATTTCTAAGTTTGATTCGCCTATCCTTGTGTAGACCTAAATATATACTTTTCTATAACTAACAATGGGTAACGAGTTTAATTACTCATTACCCATTGTTATCTCAAGCCGAATCATCTATCTTTTTGCAGATGTAATCTTAAGTTCATTTAGCAACTACAGATTTTCCGCATCAATCAGTCCATAACCCCATTTGGGATCAAAAGTTCCTACACTTTCATCGGGAATAGAACTATTTTGACGTAGCAAATCTTTTACAGCCTCTGGAGTCAGATTCGGATCACGTTGCAACAGCAGTGCAACCAAGCCACTAACAAATGGTGTCGCCATACTTGTACCAGCTAATACCACAAACTTAGAATTCACCATCATTGAGCGATCAAAGTTTGCATTGGATGAAAGAGCCGAAACAATCATTGCTCCGGGGGCTGCGACATCGGGCTTTTGGGCATCATTTCGCAGTGGACCTTCGCTACTGAACTCAGAAATATTATCTAGTTCAAAGCCTACTTTTCGCTGATTACCGTCAATATCAGTATAGATAACTTTTGTAGTATAAGAAGCGACTGTTACTGCATTGCTAGCGGCTCCAGGAGAACCAATTTTCATCGTGTCAGAGATGCTTTTACCTGTGAAGAATACCGACGCAGTGTCGTCTAAAGTCCATACATCTAGGCGTACGTCATTCCCAGAGGTGTTACGTACCCGCAACTGCCAAACTCCACCTGGTACAGGTTGGTTAAACCTGCTGTTACCTCCGCCCCGAATTTGCACAAAGAAGTTATAGTCTCCGTTGGCTGGATCTGGCCCTGGGGTGACAACCTCGACTCGTGCATCCAATAAGTTATATTGTTTTGAAGGATTTCCATCAGCAATAATTGGTTGGAAGGGGGTAACAAATCCATTGGGACTGCGTAGAGAGATTTCCAACTGACCATCACAGGAATACCAACCGTTTAACCAGACAATCCCTACTTGATTGTAGGGAACACTAAAACGCATGGTTCCCAAGCGCTTACTGCTGACATTTGTCTGACCGTGGATGTTGTCATTACCTTCATTACCCGCAGCACAGCAAACAATCCTTCCTGGTCCAGATTCAGCATCAATAATTTTGGATAAAGAGTCGCTACCATCATGACCATCAGCGTGTCCACCCAAGCTGAGATTGACGACTGCTGGAAGTCCCATTTCACTTGCTAATCGGAAAATATAGCGAACACCATCAGCAATGTGGGCGTCTTGCAAGTCAGTTTTAACAATTACTAATTCTGCTTCTGGTGCTACACCACCATAGGTATTATCTAATCCAGAGGCAATACCTGCAACGTGAGTACCATGACCATCTGTATCTTGAGAAATTGTCAACTGTGTCCCGGTTAATTCGGCTCCATAACCGCCTTCTTCTACTCCTGGGCCTGGTAGTGTTTGATCCCAAATTCTTAAGATACGTCCTGCAAAAGCCGGGTGTTTTGGATCAATACCACTATCTATTACACCAATAACTACTCCTTTACCAGTTAATCCAGCTTTATTCTTAAACTCTGGTAGTTTGACTTTCTTCGGTGCTTCATCCATCCGCAACTTTAATTTACGGGATGGTTTGATCCTTTGGACCGCAGATTCTTCAGATAAATCGTCTAAACGATCTATGGGTAAGTAAGCTGTCCTGACATTACCTGTGTTTTGATTGACTTCAATTCCGTATTGTGATAGATGACTCAGATCTGCTTGTTCATCACAGTAGATAAAAACGACACTACGGGTAGGCTTAATACTGCTTTTTGGAGCAATTATACCAAGCGATCGCTTGTGTGTAGTTAAAGCTTCTTGTCCTTCTCTTTGATAGTCTTCGTAGGCTAGTAGCAATCCGGGAGAAAGTTTTTCGTGTCTCATGTTTTCCTCAAATGCAGTTTAATTGCTGCAAGATTCTAGCTTTAGCATCAATTTTCGGCAAGTGATTATTTTAGCCAGAGTCTTTGCATGTCAATATAGTTGTCTAGTGCTAAATGTAAAAACAATATTCAAGTATTCGGACTCAGCAATGATGGATGATGAAATATGAGTCTTTTTGTGGGTAAATGATTAAGTAGTAAGTATTTATTGCCTTATTGCAAAGAATAATTAGCAATTAACAATCAACTACTATTTACCAAACTTCATAACTCATAATTCATCATTCATAATTTCTGGATACAATACCTATTTGCTTAATTTCGCAAAAATTTGACGTCAAAAATCAATAAAATCTTAAATTTAGTTAAGTGAAGCGACAGTAAATAGAGAAAAACTTGGAAAAATAAAAGGTAAAAGGTAAAAGGTAAAATTTTTCCTTTTCCTTTTCCTTGTGAATATAGATTCAATGTCTATTTGTTTATATTAGCTTTAGCATCTTTGACTGCGGCAAAGAAAAATAGTCCTGTTAGGGGAATACTTAACCCTAAAATAATCGCGGTGGTTTGAGTACCAAGATCAGGCTGTCCGGAGGTAAGTTCAAAAACAGAACCTACTGCTGCGATCGCAGTAATACAAGAACAGGCTAAAAATAAACCACTCTTAGGAGTCATTACGTTCACAAGCACACCCTCCTACACAAATGATTTGACAGCTTGATGGGAGAAACCATGCTTGGATAGCTCCTGCGCTAAAGCTAAAGAGTTTTCTACACGATCTACAAATACTACACCGTTGAGGTGGTCGATCTCGTGCTGAATACAACGTCCTAGTAAATCTGAAGCTTTCAGTGTCTTAGGGCGTCCATACTCATCTTTGTAGGAGATTTCGACAATTTCGGGACGTTTCACATCCATGTAGACTCCTGGAATACTCAAACATCCTTCTTGAGCAACGCAGATGTCCCCACTTACCTTTTTAATAGTAGGGTTAATCAACACCAGTGGGGAATTAGCCGCGTTATCTGGTTCAAGATCAATGACTATAACTTGTTTGTGAACTCCGACTTGGGGTGCAGCCAAACCAATACCATCTTGGCTATACATGGTTTGTAGCATTTCCCGTGCTAGTTTGCGGATTTCGTCATCTACTTTAGCAACGCGCTTGGCCCCTTGGCGCAGAACGCGATCGCCAAGGAAATGCAGTTCCAAAGGCGGATTTTGTAACTTTTTCTTCTCAACAGCGACTTCCGATGGCATTCTTTTTTAACTCACCTATTATGGATTGGGAATGATTGCGCTTTATTTAATCTTAGCAATCTGTGGGGAATGAGGATTGAGCATTGCCACCAATAACTAACCAATCACACATGACAAATTACAAATGACAAATAACTAATAATAGAGTTTGACCATTTTGTATAAACAATAGATTATAGAATGTTGAAAATACTGACGAAACTTGACTATCTACTTAAAGAAACCTTGATTGGTTTGCAACGTGGTGGCTGGATGAATTGGGCAGCTATCAGTACTGTGACTGTATTACTATTCCTGTTTGGTTTAAGTTTACAGAGTTCTTGGCAAGTAGAAAAATTACTTTATCAATTCGGTAGTCAGTTGGAAGTCTCTGTTTATCTCGATCCGGGTGCGCGTGCAGACAGCATTGAACCATTGGTGTCAAGAATACCAGAAGTTACAAATATAAAAGTTATTACCAAAGAACAGGCTTGGCATAAGCTAGTTCAAGAACTAGGAATTGCTGATATCGAAGGTGCTACTCAGCAGCTAGGTGAAAATCCGCTTGTGGATGAATTGAAGGTGAAAGCGCGTAACTCGCAAGTAGTACCAAACTTAGCAACACAACTAGCAAAATTACATGGAGTAGATGCAGTTCAGTATGTGGATGAAGCAGTCAGACGTATTGCTCAGTTGCATCGAGGTTTAAACTGGGTAACGTTAACAATTACTATTATTCTGACCTTAACAGCGATCGCTGTGACTACGACCACCATCAGATTAATAGTCATGGCGCGACGCCGAGAAATTGAAATTATGCAACTAGTCGGAGCAACTTCAGCTTGGATTTACCTACCGTTTATATTGCAGGGAATTGCTTTTGGTTTGATTGGAGGTGCGATCGCTTGGAGTTTCATTAGCATGACTCAACAATTTCTCGGACATTTACTAGCTAACCAACCAGAATTCATCAAATTTCTCACCAACGGTTTACAACTAACTCCATTACAAACTTTATTATTGCCCTTGATTCTCCTCAACTTTGGTGCAACCGTAGGATTAATCGGAAGTTTATTTGCTGTGCAAAAAGTTAGTCATTAGTCATTAGTCATTGGTAATTAGTAATCAACCACCAACCAACAACAAATAAATGAGTCAATGGGAATCTTTATTAAAAAATCTCGGTGAATGGCAAGGTTCATTCACTCGTGTGTCGCCCCAAGGTGAAATAATCAGTGATACACCCAGTGTTGTGTCTCTAGAGGGATTAAATAATCATCAGACAATTCGTCAAATTATTCGCCTGGGTGGAGATGAAAAAGTCCTAGAATATAGTTCTTTAGGACGGAGTGTATTATTTTTTGAAAATGGTGCCTTTTCTCAAGGTACGATTCAGCTAGGGCCATTTTCGGAATTTGGAGCAGAATTAGGGTTAATTCATGAAAATCGCCGTTTGCGTCTCGTGCAATTGTTTGATAAAAATGCTCAATTAGACCAATTTACCCTGATTCGCGAACATCTAGCCGGAACCCCAGCTACACAAAGCACTGCTGTAACAGTAGAAGCATTGTTAGGAAAATGGCAAGGTGAAGCAGTGACAATTTATCCAGATTGGCGATCGCCTGATCGTTACTCTACCAAAATGCAATTACAACTGGATGATTCTGGACATTTAGTGCAAAGTCTCTCATTTGGCGATCGCACAATTACCTCGACTGCTACAATCAATGGTTCCATTCTCACATTTGCTCAAGACTCACAAAAACAGATACAAGTCTTATTATTACCTGATGGCGCTTCCGTCACGTCACCATTAAAAGTGCAATTCCGCCAACCTTTATTTTTAGAAGTGGGTTGGTTAATTACACCAAATCTCCGTCAACGCATGATTCGTAGTTACAACGATAAAGGGGAATGGGTGAGTCTGACTTTAGTGACAGAAAATCGGATGAATTGATTTTAAGAACGACGGATAAAGCGCCCAATACCAGCAGCACACCGCAGAGCAATTTTTTTCTGACGGTATTCCCAGGGTGAGTAAAGTTGCATCGGTGTTTGTGTGTTTTGCCAATAAGCTTTATCTGTCAATGTTGGAGGTGATCCATTCAAAGCATTAAAAATTAATTGTTTTCGCCAAGGTTTGATCTGGCTTCCCGACGCATGTGACATGATATCTACACTAACACCGCCAAAATCCATTCCCATTGAACCAACAGTACTAAGTGGTTCAGAACTTAACATTACTGCTAAGTTCAAGATACATTGATCGGTTTGGAAATAGGGATAACGATTAAAAGCCAGACAGAAATCCTTGAGATTGATATAACCTGCTTCCTCAAAAGTGTGTAATAGTTTTTGCCATAACAAAAGTATAGATTTCTGACTCTGCTTTACACCAATAAAGCCAGCGTTATAGTAGCGATTTAGTTCACGTTGACAAAGAAAACCGTAGCGTTGTGCAAGTTCTTTCCAAGCTAATCTATAAGGATGATTGGCAGGCATATAATCGTAAGCATCCTCACATAAGGCAATACCACGATCAACCCAATTAATATAGAAATCCCAGTCACGTTTATTGACAATGTCAGGGTCAAAATAAAATAATGCTTCAACTTCTGGACAATAGTTTTCCCAAAGTTGCAGCATAAAATCAGGTTTGTAATTAGAAAAAAATGTTGAAGTGGTTAACTTGATAAATCGAATTATACAATCTTCGGCAACATAAAACTCTTGATAACCCTGATTTTCTTGAAGAGAATTTATCCAAGGTGGTAAAGTTCCACGATACCCTACCCACACGACACCACGAAAGCCATTATTATAAAGAGAGTTAACTAGTACACCTACGCCGTAGTGATAATCTCGTTCAAATAAAGTACAAATATTTGCAAGCATAAGCAATAGACCCTGAATCTACAAACAACATTGTTGAGGGGATAAAATTAAAGTGAAATTAACACTTAACCAAATAATTCATCACAGCTATTTTCACTATGAATCAATGGTGCTTGAGTAAATATATACTTGCGTTGACATGTGTTTATAGGAGACTATATAAAGCAAGTATCTTCACCAAAGTATCCACAGCAAATACATGTTCCTCATCTATCTAAAGGAGTAGAATTATTGAGATTGTCATAAATAACAGACATTATTTTTAGTATTAAATAAAAAGATTTAACACTTTTTTTACTACCAAAATTATTAATTATACTTGTGACAAAAATATGACAAAATTAAATCTCTAAACAATAGAACACTTTTGATATAACGCTTTACAAAGTAACTCTTGATACTCTTGATCACCGACTCTATAAGCCCCAAATCTTTCTAAATGAGGATTCATCATTTGAGCATCAAATAACACAAACTGCCTTTGTCGTAATCTTTCTACTAACTTCACCATTGCGACTTTAGAACCATCAGGAATACGATAAAACATTGATTCGCCGATGAAAGCACCACCAATAACAATCCCTAAAATTCCTCCAGCAAGTTCATCTTCTTGCCAAGTTTCAAAACTATACGCCCAACCTGTTTGGTAAAGTTGCCAATATATATCTTTTAATTCTGATGAGATCCAAGTTAGTTCTCGGTTAGCACAACCTTCGACTACTGATTCAAAATCGCGATTAACCGCCACACTAAACCGATGTTGATTCAGGACACGCCGTAGGGACTTAGGGTAGCGAAATTGATCATCTAAAGGAATGAGAGTGCGATCGCGACTTCCGTACCAACCTAAGCCATTATCTTCATCAGCCATGAGAAAATAGCCTTGGGCGTAACCTTGAATGATAGCAGCAGTATCATATTGCATAAATAACACTAAAAATAAAAACATCGCTTAGTCACGCCATTAGATGTTAAAAATCATCCTCTGCGTTCCTTTGCGATTCGTTTTAACACTTGGTGCGTTTTAAGATAAATCAAAAATATGACAGAACCTATTCCACCTATCACCCTACCACCATCCCAAAATCCAGAACTTGAAGGCAAATGGTTAAAGCAGCGCTTGCATGGATGGCTAGACACAGAATTTATCCCAGAAGCAGTTAACCAAAATATTGCTGAACGTGCAGCCCAAATATTTGTTCGCCAAAGGATGGAAGGAGAAAATGACCTTGGTTCTCTGGTAATTGCTATTGTTACAGAGATGCAGGCATTTGATTTTTCTAAAAGTTTCTATGGAGAGTTTGCGATCGCCAACGCCGTTAGCGATCTACTCTTAGAAAGTTTAGGAATTGATAACTGTTGTGGACAGTAGTCATTTGTCTTTCGTCATTTGAACAATGACTTTTTACAAATCATCAATGACTACCAACTTGACTTAACCACTCCAGGTAAAAGGCCCTCGTGCGCCCATTCCCGCAAAACGTTCCGAGATAGTCCAAAGTCGCGGTACACACCTCTAGAACGGCCAGTAGCCCAGCAACGGTTACGACGGCGAGTGGGTGCGCTGTTGCGGGGTAGCCGTTGAATTTGTCTGTGAATCTCCAGCTTATCCATTGGATCTTCTGTAGTTCTAAACTCTTCTAACAAAGCTTCCCGTTTGGCAGAATACTTTGCCACTAGTTTAGCGCGCTTTTTCTCGCGCTCAATCATGCTCTTTTTTGCCATTGAGTTCTGTTACTTACTTTCTAAATTAAAAGACAGCATTTCCCATTCTATCTGATGAAATTAGTTATTGGTTAGTAGTTAGTTTTCTAGTTTGGCTGTTCACTGATAACTGTTCCTTGATAACCGAAGCCGAAGGACATAAATCAGCCAACTCGCAAACCTCACATGCAGGATTACGGGCTTTACAAACAGCACGACCATGATAAATCAACCGGATTGACCAATTTTCCCAGTCAGGTTGAGGCAAAAGACGAATTAAATCTCGTTCAATATGAATAGGTTCGGTGTGTTCAGTCAAGCCTAGACGTTGACTGAGACGTTTGACGTGGGTATCAACTGTTACACCAGCATTAATGCCAAAAGCATGAGCAAGGACCACATTTGCTGTTTTGCGCGCTACCCCTGGAAGCAGCAACAATTGCTCCATTTGCTTTGGTAATTCACCGCCAAATTCGTTAACAATCATCCGACAGGCAGCTTGAATATTCTTTGCTTTGTTACGGTAAAATCCCGTAGAACGTACTATTTTTTCTAACTCACTCAGGTCAGCATTAGCCAAAGTCGGTGCATCTGGGAAACGACTAAATAACACTGGTGTAACCAAATTTACTCGTTCATCCGTACACTGGGCAGAAAGAATTGTTGCAACCAGCAGTTGAACTGGGGTGGAATAGTTTAGAGAACAAGTAGCATCTGGATAAAGACGTTTGAGGCGAACCAATATTTCTAGCGATCGCTGCTTTTTAGATGACCATTTACGAGTGTTGCTCACTGGATGAAAATAGGGATCGGGGATTAGGGATTGGGGATTGGGATTAGGGATTGGGGATTGGACTAGAAGTCAAATATATCGTCCGCAAGCTCGCAAGTAAAGTGCGCGGCTTATAGCTTGCGGGCTTACGGGTTAAAGAATTGCAGGCGACTCAATTACTGGAATAGTTTTTGCACCCACTCCAGTTGGGAAGTTTCTTTGACAATGAGAAAAATGCCCAATCCCAAAAGTAACATTAAACCTGTTTGCATCACGCCTTCTTGAACACGAGAAGGTAAAGGTTTACCCCGCAATCCTTCAATGAGCAGAAAAGCGAGTTGTCCTCCATCCAAAGCTGGTAAAGGCAGAATATTGATAATTGCCAAGTTAATGCTAATTAAAGCTCCAAAATAAAACAAACTGCCTGTATCATTTTGGGCAATGTTAGCACCAATTTCCACAATTTTGACAGGGCCTGCTACTTGACTAGCTGTTTCGCCGAAGTTAGTAATTAATTGCTTAAAACCTTGAAATGTCAATTTCATAATTCGCTGAAATTCAGCAGCACCAAGGTTAAAAGCTTCTAGCAAATTAGCACGACGACGTACAACTTTACCATTGGCAGAAAGTCCAACACCAATGCTACCCCCAGCTGGTTTAGCTTCGGGAGTGACACTCAAAGACAGCTTTTGATCACCACGAGCAATTTCTAGTTGAACTGGCTTACCTGCATTCGTTTTAATGATTTCTCTTAAAGCCTCTATCTGTTGCAGTGAGGTACCAAACTCTTTGTTATTAGCAGCTAAGATGACATCTCCTGCTTTGATACCAGCTTGAGTCGCTACATTACTAACTTCTGGGGCTAATTGTTGGATTAAGACTCCAGGCTGGGTTGCTTGTGAAATACCGACTAAATTTACCTGCGCCACAAGCAGAAAATAGGCAAAAATTAAATTTGCTATCACTCCTGCGCTAATGACGATCGCCCGATCTAAAATTGGACGGTTACGCAGCAGGTTAGGGTCATTAGGTGGAATTTCACTATCTGGATCATCGTCAGGAAAACCAACAAAACCACCCAACGGAAACGCCCGAACAGCATATTCCGTTTCCGGGCCTTGGTATTTCCAAATAACTGGCCCAAAGCCCAAAGAAAAGCGGTTGACATGAATTCCTTGAGATCTTGCTGCAATGAAATGTCCTAGTTCGTGTACCAAGATCAGAACAGCCAAGACTGCGATCGCCGCTAAAACTGACATAGAGAATTTTTTTGAACTTACTTAGCTATACTTTTTTCTATTCTAGAATGAGTACCACTCTAGCATTGGTCTGCAACACTGTATGTTTTCGGGCTATTTCGCTAATTCTTTAGGCGGAGTGATGATTTGAGAACTTCTCAAAAGTATCCCTTTCAAGGTGTAATGTATTCTTCTTGGTGTCTTAAATTTTAATTGTAATGCCACCCCCTTTCCTAAATCAGTATATTCGCAGCGTTTGGCAGCCGAGAAAAGGTTTAGCGATCGCAGAGGCCTGTGTCATTGGTCTTGTTGCAGCCTTTTCTGCTGTCTGCTTGAAATTTGGTTCGGGATGGCTAGGAACATGGCGAGTTCATGGTTCTCATATTTTACCAGCTTGGCTATTCCTACCAGCGATTGGTTTAGGCTTCGGGTTTTTGGCGGGAATATTGGTAGAAAGGTTAGCACCAGAAGCATCTGGTAGTGGTATACCTCACGTTAAAGCTTCGCTTGCGAATGTACCAGTCAAGCTTTCTTGGCGAGTGGCGCTTGTAAAATTACTCAGTGCCATAATCACTCTAGCTTCGGGGATTACCTTGGGTAGACAAGGCCCGACTGTACAAGTTGGTGCTGCTTTGGCCGCAGGGATGAGTCGCTGGGTTCCTACCTCTCCAGACCATCGACGTCAGATGATCGCAGCTGGTGCGGGTGCGGGTTTAGCAGCAGCTTTCAATGCACCGATTGCTGGTGTGTTGTTTGTGATCGAAGAGTTACTCCAAGATTTATCAGGACTGACATTGGGAACCGCCATCATCGCCTCATTTATCGGTGGTGTTGTTTCCCGTTTGTTAGGTGGTCGTAGTTTGCTACTGAACTTGGAATTGACTCAATCTTCTAGCAGTTTTTCAATCGTAGAAATTCCCTTTTATCTGATTTTAGGTATTTTAGCAGGGTTACTGGCAGCATTATTTAATCGGGGATTAATTAAAAGTATCCAAATATATCGTAGTTTTCATATCAGTTTATCCTTGCGGATAGCTTTGGCAGGACTAATATCAGGAATAGTTGTTGCATTTTTGCCTGCTTCGTTCCGTGATAATACTGGATTACGAGAATTTGTCCTCGCTGGTGAAGCTAATACATCCGTAGCCGCGATCGCCTTTTTTGCTCAATTTATCTTGACATTATTAGCATTTGGTTCAGGTGCGCCAGGAGGGTTATTTGCTCCCAGTTTAATTTTAGGTTCTTGTTTAGGTTATATCATCGGTGTTTTTGAATTCAATTTATTTGGATTAGGTTCGCCAACGACTTATGCTTTAGCAGGTATGGGAGCATTTTTTAGCGCTGTTTCCAAAGTACCAATTACGGCGATTGTGATTGTTTTTGAAATGACAACAGATTTCAATCTGGTATTACCCTTGATGGTTGGTTCTGTCACATCTTACCTGGTTGCTGACAAGCTGATGCCAGGATCACTGTATACCAAACTTTTAGAGTTAAGTGGCATCAGTATTAAAAACCCAGTTCCTGTTGAGGATACATTGACCAACTTAACAGCAAAAGATGTGATGCAACGACGGGTGGAAACCTTAGATGCACAGATATCTGTGGAAGAAGCAGTACAGGCCTTTTCTAGATCTCACCATCGCGGATTTCCTGTAGTGGAGGAGAGTAAATTAGTAGGAATTGTCACCCAAACTGATTTATTAAAAATACGCGATCGCAACTTAGCAAAAGATACGCCGCTACGGGAAATCATGACGCCACAGCCAGTTACAGTCACACCCATCCACAGCTTAGGTAATGTACTCTATTTATTAGATCGTCATCAAATCAGTCGTTTACCAGTCGTAGAAGGACGCAGAATTATTGGCATAATCACTCGTGCTGATATTATTCGGGCAGAAGCCGATAGTCTCAACTGTAAAACTAGAGAACACGGACCACAACCGGAACCTTCTTACGTAGTTTATCAAACGCGATCGCCCAGCATCGGTAGAGGTAGATTATTAGTACCAGTCGCTAATCCTGAAACAGCTGCGACATTATTGCGAATGGCAGCAGCAATCGCCCGCGATCGCCACTACGAAATAGAATGTCTACAAGTAATTATTGTTTCTCGTCAAAGTTCGACCGCCGAAACACCAGTCAGAACAACTAAAAGTCGGCGATTATTACGAGATGCTGAAGTTTTGGGCAAAAAATGGAAAATCCCAGTACATACACAAATACGAGTTACCCACGATATCGCCCATGCCATCTTAGAGACAATTAAAGAAAGACATATTGATCTAATTTTGATGGGGTGGAAGGGAAATACTTCCACCCCTGGTCGTATTTTTGGCGATGTTGTAGACACGGTAATTCGTCAAGCGAGTTGTGAGATAGTGTTGGTGAAGTTAGGGAAAAGTCCAGAGTCTAGAATTTCATTTACTCCTCGTCTCCCTCTTGCTCCTCCTCAATTCAACCGTTGGCTAGTCCCAATGGCTGGTGGTCCGAATGCAAGAGCGGCGATCAAATTGCTACCAGCTTTAGTGACGCTAGGAAATGATCCCAAAATTCGCCTCACCCGTGTGTTTAAGCCATCTGAATCAGAACCAGACATGAGAATTCTAGAAGAAGCAATTCGGATACTCGTCCGTCGTCAAAAATTATCTAGTACCGTAGTAGCAGCACCACTGGAAGCAGATTCTGTAACTGAAGGAATCATCAACTTAGTCAAAACAGAAAATTATGATGTAGTTGTTTTGGGCGCTTCCCGTGAAGGATTATTACAACAGGCCATGAAAGGAAATATTCCCGAAGCGATCGCCTCTGGTGTAGACAGTACCGTGATTTTGGTCAGGGGAGCAATAAATACCTAATTAGTTGCACAAAATTAAATTCATTCGTGGAGGTCAGGGAGCAGGGAGAATAACTGATCCCCGATTCCCGATTCCCAGTAAAAATCTCAAAATTAATAGCCCAAATCACGCCCCTAGTGTTAAATCTAATATCGTTGAGCAGTGAGATATCAACGTGAAAGCACAGGTATTTAGAGGCGTCAATCAACTTTCCTACGAAGAAATTCCTGTACCCGAACTACAACCGGATGAAGTGCTGGTACAAGTGCGAGTAGTGGGTTTGTGTCAGTCGGATATCAAAAAAATTCGTTATCCCCTATATGAACCACCACGGATTTTTGGACATGAAACTGCGGGGACGATCGCCGCACTAGGTACAGAGGTTAAAAATTGGCACATTGGACAACGGGTAGCGGTAATGCACCACATCCCTTGTATGCGTTGCGACTATTGCCTAAATGACAATTTTTCAATGTGCGAAACTTATAAAAATATCTGTACTACAGCCGGATTTGCACCTAGTGGTGGTGGTTTTGCTGAGTATGTCAAGGTTCCCGGTCATATTGTCCGCAATGGTGGGTTGATTCCCATTCCCGATCATATCAGTTTTGAAGAAGCAAGCTTTGTGGAACCAACTAATTGCTGTCTCAAAGCAGTCAAAAAAGCCCAAATTGCACCTGGACAAACAGTTTTAATCACTGGTGCGGGGCCAATTGGGTTAATGTTTGTGATGTTGGTGAAATATTTCGGAGGAAAAGCGATCGCCACTGATTTGATCCCCTCCCGAATTGAAAAAGCTTTGGTTGTGGGTGCAGAAGCAGCTTTTGATGCTCGTGATGCTGATTTACCAGCTAAAATTCAAGCACTCACCAATGGTATGGGTGTAGATGTCACTCTACTTGCTGTTCCCAGTGACAAAGCTTTCTTCCAAGCCCTTGACTGTACCCGCAAAGGCGGTAAAATTCTCTTTTTTGCCGAATTTCCTGATCAAGTAGAAATTCCCATTAATCCCAATATTCTCTATCGTCGAGAAATTGATTTGATGGGTAGCTACAGTTCATCCTATCGCCTACAAAGTCTGGCGGCTGATATTGTATTTAATAAACGCATTGATGTACAAGCATTAATTAGCGATCGCTATCCATTACAAAATTTATCTCAAGCTGTAGATCAAGCGATCGCACCAACACCAGAAACGTACAAAATTTTGATTTATCCCTGATATTGGGGATTGGGGATTGGGGAAGGTAGGGGTCCCCTGGAGGGGATAAGGGGAAGGTGGGGCCCCCTGGAGGGGATAAGGGGTAATCAGGGTGGTTTCATACAAGCAGAGAAAAATTAAAATCTTCTTTTAAAGCCTCTCCCCTTATTAAGGGGAGAGGTTTGGAGAGGGGTAAAAATCTATGCTTCAAAACGAGAAATACAGACTTCCATATTTTTCTTTTTTCGTATGAAACCACCCTGCTCTGGGGATAAGGGGTAATGGGGATCAGGGATCGGGAAGAGAACTTAGTTAAATAATTCCCCCCACACTCCCCACACTCCCCACACTCCCTTCTCCCTGCTTCCTTGTCCTCCTTGTCCTCCTTGTCCCCCTGTCCCCTTTCCCCAATCAATCCCCGATCCCCATGATCCTCATAGTCATTCTGCTCGCTTTCTATCTGGCTTTTAACCTTGGTGCTAATGACGTTGCTAATGCGATGGGAACTTCTGTTGGTTCCAAGGCTGTAACTCTCAAGCAAGCATTGATTATTGCTGGTGTATTAGAATTTACAGGAGCGGTACTGTTTGGACAGGAAGTCTCGCAAACGATCGCAACCAAAATTGCTAATCCTGAATTATTTGCAAGTACACCCCAGATCTTAATGATTGGGATGATCACAGTGTTAATCAGTTGCGGTTTGTGGTTACAAATTGCCACTGCACGTGGTTTGCCTGTATCTTCTTCTCATGCAACTGTGGGTGCGATCGCTGGCTTTAGTTGGGTAGCTTTGGGAGTAGATGCGATCGATTGGCTATCAATTGGCAAAATCACTGTAGGTTGGATTGTAACGCCAGTAATCAGTGGTGCGATCGCAGCTTTGTTTTACAGTCAGATCAAACGTTGGATTTTAGAACAACCGCATCAATTATTACAACTGAATGAGTGGATTCCCTGGTTGAGTGTGGTGTTTCTGGGAATTTTTGGTGTGATTGTTTTACCATCAGTTATTCAACCAGTGGCAAAATTTTTAACTGAGGAGATCGGTATGCAAGTACCAATCCATGATTTTCCCTTATTTGTAGGAGGTATTGCAGCGATCGCGCTTAGTTTGTATAGCTGGCGACAGTTGGACACAGGGGATACACTCTCGGTGTCTTCTTCTTCATTCTCCGTAGTTGAAGGTCTATTTGCCAAATTCCAGTTACTGAGTGCTTGTTTTGTAGCTTTTGCTCATGGTTCAAATGATGTCGGTAATGCGATCGCTCCTTTGGCGGCGATTGTCTATATTAATAGCACTGGTACTGTACCCACAGGCGGGATCGCTATTCCTATCTGGATTTTAGTACTTGGTGGTGGTGGTATTGTTACTGGTTTAGCTATCTGGGGTAAGAAAGTCATTGCTACTATTGGCGAAAGTATTATTTCTTTACAACCCAGTAGTGGATTTTGTGCTGAACTTGCAACCGCGACTACAATTCTTTTGGCTTCTCGTTTGGGACTACCTGTTTCTACTTCTCACGCGCTTGTGGGTGGTGTAGTCGGTGTGGGACTGGTGCAAAATCCTAACTCAGTTAAATTTAAGACTCTGCAAGGAATCGCCACTGCTTGGCTAGTTACAGTTCCCATCAGTGCGGGACTCAGTGCTGTAATCTTTAGCATTACCAGACTTCTAGATTTTTGACTGATGAGTGGGTAGTAAGAGCCTTACTTAACAGATAAAACTGATAACTGATTCCTGATAACTGTTAAAATGCTTTTCGGGCGATCGCAAGATTTTTAACTTCCACTAAATACTTAAAAATTAATATTTTGATTTGTAGGCAAACTGTCATTGTATTTACATTTTTACATGGTAAATGTATTTCTAGGAAACTTTAATTACCAAAAAAAATTATTAATTTTTATTTCGACTACACCCGTCACTGTGATGTTTTGAGACAACTAATGATATTAGAGAATAATTTATTTAACCTAAAAATTTATCAAAAATTATACACAGCCTGAAGCCATATCAAAATTCTGCAAGATTCAGACAGGATACCGTAGGTTAGAGGTAACAAACTAATGGGGCGATATGAGAAGCGGTCAGAAAACTCACGAACAGGTGATCCATTCACAGAAGCAGATACCGCTCTAAGAGCTGTCACTGAAGAATTGCAAATCATCCAACGGACTTTGCTCAAGTCTTTACAAGAAGATATCAAACGTTTACAGACAGAAAAACTCCGTTTAGTTGATGATGTCAGACGTCTGCAAGAAGAAAAGGAAGAACTACTTCAAGGTCGCCAGTTAAGCGAATTACAAGTGTTGTTGCGTCAGTTAGCCAATATTTTGGCAAGTCATATATCCTCGCAACTACAATCTTCTCTGGAAACCTTAGCCAAGCAAGCTGTAGAATTAACCACTGAAGACAGTAAGGAAAGTGACGCCATTGCTAATCAACTGCTTGGCTCTTTAGATGATACCCTCACTATTACTTTTCACACTCTTCAGCAGGAAGTAAAGAACTATCAAACTAATATTTCCCAACAGTTGTCTCAGATGTCACTGCAACAACAGCAAGGGGAAGAAATTTTAGCAGAGTTAGTAAATCGCCTACGTGGAGAACTCGTACGTGCGGAACTAGAAAAAACTACACAGCGATCGCCACAACAATCTCCTCCAACAGTCATCCAAACAACACCCTATCCTGCGGACGACTCAACAGAACAACAATATTCAAGTTTTTGGGAAACCCCAACCCATCATAAGCAAGAGCCAACACAACAACAATATCCAAGTTTTGGGGAAACACCATTACATTATGTGGACGAACCGACAGAACAACAATATTCAAGTTTTTGGGAAACTCCACCACATCCTACGGACAATACAACAGAACAACAGCATCCTGCTGACGATACGACAGAACAACAGCATCCTGCTGACGAATCAACAGAACAACAATATTCAAGTTTTTGGGAAACTCCACCACATCCTACGGACAATACAACAGAACAACAGCATCCTGCTGACGAATCAACAGAACAACAATATTCAAGTTTTTGGGAAATCCCACCACATCCTACAGACAATACAACAGAACAACAGCATCCTGCTGACGAATCAACAGAACAACAGCACTCAAGTTTTTGGGAAATCCCACCACATCCTACAGACAATACAACAGAACAAGAGGAATCTACTAACTGGGATGTGGAAACGGAACTAGAAACAAACAGGATTCGAGAGTATGGAGAGGCGCAAATTGATCTACCAGAAGAATCTGAGCCTTTTACATTTACTCAAGATGATGTGGTGACAGCCAATTCTTTCCTAGAGGGCGACACAACATTTATTTCCAATGGTGTATCACCAAGGGAAGAAGTAACCACATCCGCGCGATCCCGACGGAGAAATTCAGCGATCGCACCAATGGGTTTACTGTTGATTTTGTTGTCAACAGGGGTGATATCGCTTTACAACGTCGCCATTAAAGTCATTTTCAACTCAGATTCGCTAATTTTTGGAGCATTTGAGGTAGAGGGTTTACTAACGCCTACTCTTGGTAATTCTCTGTTGATTTTAATGCTCAGGATGCTGGTAGTTGTACCATTAATGTTGGTTTTAGCACCTATACTATATCCGCAGGTATGGCAAGATTTGCAAAATCTCGCGGAGTCATTGCGAACAAAATCCCACACCGCGAATGCAAAAAGCAAGCAAGTATTGTTGCTGTCGATGGTGAGTGGATGCTTTTTATTTTTGTCTCAGGTATTGATTTATATTGCTATTAGCCAAATCGCGACGGGAGTAGCGATCGCATTATTGTTTGTTTATCCAGCCATTAGCGCACTTTTAGCATGGTCTTTGCTTAGAGAACAACCTACTTCTTTTCGTTTTGGTGCGATCGCCTCTATTTTTGTAGGACAAATGATGATCCTAGCCGGAGATACAAGTGTTGGTACAGGTAATGCTTTTGTCGGCAGTATTGCAGCTCTGGTTTCAGGAATAGCCTTTGCTTTCTACATAATTTTGACACGTATCTGTGCAAGTAAACTTCATCCTGTGCCTTTTACTTTAATTAATTTTGCCACCATGCTGATGTTGTCTGTGGTGGGTTTGATCATACCCTTACCCATCACTTGGAGTCTCCAAGTCAATCCCAATAAATTGCTGGAATTGATTTTAAGTGCCTTCATTTTGGGCGTATTGACTTTATTTGGCTATGTTTTCAATAATGTCGGTGTCCGCAAACTCGGTGCTACGCGATCGGCAATTCTAGGTGCTACTGTTCCTGTATTAACTGTGATTTTGACAGGATTGATTATTCAAGAAACCCTACAACCTGCACAAGTATTAGGAGTTTTATTAGTAACTGTTGGTGCTGCTGCTATTAGCTATGAAAAAATGCGAAATCATACCAAAACAAGTAGTAATACTTCTCGCCATTAAAAATTGAAATTTAAATAAATTTAATTTTCAATTTTCAATTTCCAATTTTCAATTCCCACAGTAATACCTTTTGACTTGAAAAAAGCAAAAGGGTAGAGAATTAATGGTACCAGGAAATATCAGCTTTTTTATACATAGTCGTAAAAACTTTTTTTGGGAATCATTTCTACTTAAATGTTTGCTGACCAAAATTTCAATAAAAAATAAATTTCTGTTAACATTTTTGAATTCCAAAACTTCAGATTCAAATCTAACAACCTTTATATGACTTTTTTAAGAAGTTTTTCAATAAAACTTTTTAGATAAATAGTAATTTTGTAAATATTTTTACATATCCACTGGCGAAAAATTGCTAAAATCAGCAGAAATCTTCCTTGGAAAAGACAAGATTTTTTGTTTTTGAATTAATCACTTTGATTTTAAAGTCTATGACTTTCCCTCAAGCAAATTCGCTTTATCATCAGGACAGCATCATCCCTTGGCAATTTCAGAGCAGCTCACCATACGCTGCGTTCTTAGTGAGACTGCAAAACATACCACCTTCATCTTCGTAGGCTAGTCTTTTGTCATG
Source organism: Pelatocladus sp. (assembly GCF_059505505.1). Taxonomy (NCBI): domain Bacteria; kingdom Bacillati; phylum Cyanobacteriota; class Cyanophyceae; order Nostocales; family Hapalosiphonaceae; genus Pelatocladus; species Pelatocladus sp. Next base: position 24,074 of record NZ_JCACKS010000233.1, read on the forward strand.
AAACAAATACATTAAAAGAGAAATTACAGCTAAAGCTTGAATAACCTAAATTATCGAAAAGGTTAAAGGGGAAAAGAAGTCGCCTACAAGCTTGGAGATTTCAACTTTCCTTGGAATCCAAGATAATCTCATCCTCAGTGGCGAGGCTCTAAACCTTTCTCCTAATCTATAAATAGACTCAAATTTGAGCCATAATCTGAGCTTGATAGCATCCATCCTTCTGCATAGCTGCTTTCTCCCTTCTTAAAATTAGTCGATTACCTCTACCAAAAAAGTTGATTCTGCCAATTTGCCAGAAAATACTGACTAAATGACAATTATGACTACCAAGAACACCCTTACTTAACGCATAATAGATCATCTAAGTAAAGACATTGCCTTCAGTCGGGTGTATACTACATACTTTCCATTGACTGATTACTGTAAACGTGCTATACAATTGCCTGTTATATGAGTAATGACGTAGATCTGATCAAGCGTCTTGGCCCCAGTGCTATGGATCAGATTATGCTTTATCTGGCTTTTAGTGCCATGCGGACAAGTGGGCATAGACATGGGGCATTTTTAGATGCAGCCGCAACCGCAGCCAAGTGTGCAATTTACATGACCTATCTGGAGCAGGGACAAAACCTGCGGATGACAGGACATTTACATCACTTGGAACCTAAACGAGTCAAAGCCATTGTTGAGGAAGTAAGACAAGCCTTGACTGAGGGCAAACTGCTGAAGATGCTAGGTTCTCAAGAACCACGCTATCTGATTCAGTTCCCCTATGTCTGGATGGAAAAATATCCTTGGCGGCCAGGACGTTCACGTATTCCTGGAACAAGTCTTACTAGCGAAGAAAAGAGACAAATTGAGCAAAAATTACCCTCTAATTTACCAGATGCTCATTTGATCACCTCGTTTGAATTTCTAGAGTTAATTGAATTTCTGCATAAGCGATCGCAGGAAGATTTACCCAAAGAACACCAAATGCCTTTGAGTGAAGCTCTAGCGGAGCATATCAAGCGCCGTTTACTTTACTCTGGTACGGTGACACGCATTGATTCTCCTTGGGGAATGCCCTTCTACGCTCTGACTCGTCCTTTTTATGCACCAGCAGACGACCAAGAGCGTACTTACATCATGGTCGAAGATACCGCCCGCTTCTTCCGAATGATGCGAGATTGGGCCGAAAAAAGACCAAACACCATGCGAGTCTTGGAAGAGTTGGATATTCCACTCGAAAAGATGCAGCAGGCCAAAGACGAATTGGATGAAATTATCCGTGCTTGGGCAGATAAGTATCATCAAGATGATGGAATCCCCGTGGTATTACAGATGGTATTTGGTAAAAAAGAAGACTAAAATCTCGAATATAGGTATGGTCTTCAGATTTTCCTGTGCAAAATTAGCAGCTAGTACCATCGATGATAGTCCCACGCTATACAACTATTCCTGAATAGTGCATTGTTGTTAGTGTGGGATAAATTAAAGCCGAATGAAAAATGCATTTTTTTGTAGATTGACACTCCTATGCACGATTTCACTGCACTGGGGATCACCATTTTCATAATAACTAAAACGTGATTTCTATAGGTATTATTCAGATTAAGCAACTAGCCTGCCCATAAGGGATTTCCAAATAAAAAAATAATCAATCGCTTTGAGAAGCAGGGAAAGCACACAGAGAAGAAATCTGATATTCCTATTGGACGCAGGAATTGAGTAATTTAATTTTTTGATGTCCCTAAATAGTTCCAGGTAAAAACCCCGACTATTTCTCATTAAGTAGCAACACTTTCACAGTCGGGGAAGTATAACTTACAGTAGATTTCAACAAGCGTGAGGTACAGAAGAATCCCACCCGCGCTACGCACACCCTAAGCGCAAGCGCTTAGGGTTGGGGCAGAGTGTACTCCATTTATATGCAAAGCGCTGTATTACTTAACCAAGATATTAGATATTACTGACCATTCTGGTTATCAGGAATTTGGTTGTTAGGAATTTGGTTGTTAGGAATTTGGTTATCAGGAATTTGGTTATCAGGAATTTGGTTGTTAGGAATTGGCTGAGTTTGAAAAGAGGGCTGAATAATCGTGTTACCTGTTCTATTAACAGGTATAAAAGTAGGCAAGTAGCCACTGACGTAATTACTGGCATCAATACAGTTATTTAAAGCCTGAGTGGGGGCTAAATTGTCGATTTGTAATCGCAAACCCACCACACACTGAGCATAGCGCCGTGGTAATAAACTCAAACCACAGTTATTTAAAACTGTTCTGTTAAATAGCTGTTTGTCAAGAACTTGTTTGCTATCTTCAGTAGTTTTACTAATGCCAGCTACACATGCACCTACATCTTCAGGACGCCATGCTTGTACGCAGGTAGGTAGCGCATCCACTACTGCTATTTCTGTGTTCTGCTTAATGTCAGTTACACAAGAGGACAAATCTCTGGGACGCAAGGCCCTTGCACAACCGCGTGCTGCTGCTTCCGCAGTGATCCCCGCTTTGAGAAGTTGAGAAGCACAAGCCCTGTAATCACCCGTAGTTACAGCGATCGCATCTGTACCAGGTAAAAAATTCATTCCCAACCATCCCATCACAATTAATGCTGGTGCAGCTACCCCAGTACCCAAGATTTGTTTAGTTTTTAGCATACTCTTGTATAAATACTTACTGTTTTTCTTGAATGACATTTCCGTTCTACTCCAATCACGCAAAGTTATGCTATCTCATCTTCAAAGTTAGTTCTCACCTATTTTGGCAGGAAGGTTTGGATCAGGGATTGGGAATCACCGATCACCAATTTCGCCTAATTGCTTGTATAATATCCTGTGGAGTTAGCGAAAAATGTCTTGGCTGCTGGCATTTTGCGCTGCTGTAAAGGCTTGAAACTCAATCGGCATTGTCTACTATTGAGTAGCTTTGTTTAGATTTATATGAACGGTAACAGTTGAAATTAGGATTAGATTAGGAAGCTCATGTCCCGATACAGAGGACCACGATTAAGAATTACACGTCGCCTGGGTGAATTGCCAGGACTAACTCGTAAAAGCGCCAGACGCTCTTATCCCCCCGGTCAGCATGGTCAGAACCGCAAGAAGCGTTCTGAGTACGCTGTCCGTCTTGAAGAAAAGCAAAAACTCCGCTTCAACTACGGTTTGACAGAAAAGCAACTGCTGCGGTATGTACGGAAAGCCAGACGTGTGACTGGTTCTACCGGACAAGTGCTACTGCAATTGCTAGAAATGCGCTTGGATAATACAGTTTTCCGCTTGGGTATGGCTCCCACTATCCCCGCAGCACGCCAATTGGTAAACCACGGACATGTCACAATTAATGGTCGCGTGGTGAATATTCCTAGTTACCAGTGTCGTCCAGGAGAAGTCATTGCTGTTAGAAATAAAGAAGCATCCCGGAAGTTAGTAGAAGCTAACTTACAATATCCCGGTTTAGCCAATCTTCCCAGTCATCTTGAATTTGACAAAAACAAGATGGAAGGTAAAGTCAATAGTGTCATTGAACGTGAATGGATAGCACTCAGTATTAACGAACTACTCGTAGTTGAGTACTACTCACGTCAAGCGTAATCGTCATTAGTCATTAGTCATTTGCAAATGATTAATGACTAACCACCAATTTGTGACATGGTGCGAGTGTACGCATCTTTTGCACCTGAGTCACGCAACTGAAAATTGATTTCTGGCTTAATGGCTAACAATTCTGTTACCTGTTGCTGAAGTTCGGTGATGCTAACTCCAGTTCGTAAAGCCGTTTTTAAATCTATTTGTCCAGTTTCGTTTAATAAACACGGACGTAACCAACCATCAGCAGAAAGACGCATCCGGTTACAACGATCGCAAAAACATTCGGACATCTGACTGATAAAACCCAGTGTTCCCTTCGCCCCTGGAATTTGAAATACATCGGCTGGCCCGTTACCACGTACCTGCGCTTCTGTCAATCCCCAGCGTGTGCGGATGCTTTGCCGAATTTCTTCAGAAGCTATCCAACCGCGATCGCCAAATAATTCTGCATTACCAATTGGCATAAACTCAATAAAACGGACGTGCCATTGTTTGTCAATGGTCAATGCTGCGAGATCCAAAACTTCATGGTCGTTGACATCGGGGATAACCACTACGTTTAGTTTCAAGGGGTCAAATCCTATACTATAAGCAGCTTGAATTCCATTCCATACATCTTGCCAGCGAGAACGACCACGATTGCCAATAATTTGGTTAAAAACATCAGGCTCAAGAGAATCCAAGCTAATATTAATTCGCTGTAAACCTGCATGATAGAGACTTTGCGCCATTGGGGCGAGTAAAAAACCGTTGGTTGTCATTGAGAGGTCTTGTGTTTCTTCAAAAGAAGCGATCGCCCTCACCAACTCCACCACATGTGGACGTAATAAAGGTTCTCCCCCAGTCAAACGAAACCTGGTAAATCCTACGGGTATAAAAACTTCGTGAATGAGAGTGAGTAGTTCTTCATCAGTCAATAAATTTTGCTTGAGGATATAGTCTAATTCTGCACCCTCCGGCATACAGTATTGACAACGAAAATTGCAGCGATCAACTAAACTAATCCGGAGGTAATCTACCTGGTTCATGACTTTATAATTTTATTTTATGATTTTCATACCTAAGTATTTTTTGTCAATGCATAAATACATTTTAGCTTGAACCGTCAGAAGCCTCACACTGAAACGGTACTCAGGGAGCGTGTTGGGATGAATGGCGGGACAAAAACTCAACTACGGTTTGACTAGGATACTTTACGCTAACGCTAACGTGTTTCGATCTGGCATGATCATTTCATGAGTTTTTAATTTAACCCGGTTTCTCATAGAAACCGGGTTTGTGATCCCCACCCGCAATTTTGCAATTTACTTATGTCAGAAAATCTTACTCCTCCAATCACCAAACCTCACCGTCCGCATTTTTCCTCTGGTCCTTGTGCAAAACGCCCTGGCTGGTCTGTTTCTGTTTTGCAAGATGCTTATGTAGGTCGATCTCACCGTTCTGAGGGTGGGAAAGTAAAGTTAAAACAAGTAATTGAGCTATCCAAAAAGATTTTGGGTGTACCCGCAGACTATCGCCTAGGTATCGTACCAGCTTCTGATACTGGTGCAGTAGAAATGGCGCTGTGGTCACTCTTGGGAAAACTCCCCCTAGATATCTTGGCGTGGGAAAGCTTTGGTCAAGAATGGGTAAAAGATGTCGTCGATGAACTACAGTTAGACGATGCTCGTATCCTGAAAGCACCTTACGGGAGTTTACCGGATTTAGCACAAGTGGATTTTAGCCACGATGTAGTATTTTTGTGGAATGGAACTACTTCCGGTGTTCGTGTTCCAAATGGCGATTGGATTCGGTGCGATCGCACTGGTTTAACTATCTGCGATGCAACATCAGCTGTTTTCGCAATGGACATACCTTGGGATAAATTAGATGTAGTTACCTATTCTTGGCAAAAAGTCTTGGGTGGAGAAGCCCAACATGGCGTCATCGTCCTTTCACCCCGAGCTGTAGAACGCTTAGAAACCTACAAAGCGCCACGCCCACTACCAAAATTATTTCGCCTTGCCCAAAAAGGCAAGTTAATTGAAGGAATTTTTCAAGGAGATACTATCAACACCCCATCAATGCTGTGCGTAGAAGATGCATTGGATGGACTGAAATGGGCAGAAACTATTGGTGGACTTCCTGGTTTAATTAACCGCGCTCAAGCCAACCTTGCAGCTATGGCTAAATGGGTGGAACAAAGTAGCTGGGCAAATTTTTTAGCTGAAAAGCCCGAAACTCGCTCTTGTACATCAATTTGTCTCAAAATTGTCGATGCTTGGTTTACTGAGTTAAGTCCAGAACAACAGGGACAATGTGCGAAAAAATTGGCTAAAACCTTAGAAAAACAGCAAGTTGCTTACGATATCGCTTCCTATCGGGCTGCACCTCCTGGAATCAGAATTTGGGGTGGTGCTACAGTTGAAACAGCAGATATCGAAGCCCTACTACCTTGGTTGGATTGGGCATATGCAACTGTGAAAACAGAAATGAAAGAAGTAGTATAATTCGCAACTTCACAAACTTCTAGCTTGGGGATTGTTGGTTCACTGAGCCAACTTGTCTAAACTTGTTGCCAATTTATTTTAACGTGAGCTTCCAACGAATATAGTTCGTTAGAAGCTCACATTATTTTATGGTTATGTATTTTATCTAAGGAATTTCACCAGTGTCTTACTTAGTTTTATTGTATAAAATTAAATATAATTTTCACACAATACTTTATGATGCCATGACATGGAATATTACGACAACACCAACCTTTCTCAATGAGCTATTAAACTTACCTCGTCATGTAACTAGGAAACTACCAAGAAAAATAAGCGACATACAAGCTGATCCACATTCTGTAAGGTTAGATGCCATAAGACTTAAAAACAACCGAGAAGTATCACGTGTTCATGTCGGTGATGACTACCGACTATTCTATACCTTTGGAAATGGTTGGATTAAACTTTTAAGCATTTGCCATCGTCGAGATTGTTACAGAAGACGCATACCTGAACCAACTCTTCCTGACATCAAAACTGATGAAGATTCTCTCGAACCAAAAACTTTGAGTAATGATAATAAACTCATCACAGAAGGTAAATTGAGAGACTGGAATATTCCTGAAAGGTATTGGGAGAATTTGCTTATTATTAAAAATGAAGATGAATTACTTTCATTAGATATTCCATCTAATTACATATTTTTATTAATTGATAATTTAAGTCCACGTTCTTTAGATGAAATAGAATATCAAAATGAACTTTTAGTATCACCAGAAGATTTAGAGAGCTTTGTGGAAGGTAAGCTTGAAATAACTAAATTTTTACTTAAACTTAGTCAGGAACAGCAAAGGCTCAAAGATTTACAAACGAACAACGCAATTTTAGTTAAAGGTGCTGCTGGAACTGGTAAATCAACCCTAGCACTCTATCGAGTTAAGAAGTTAGTTGATAGTGGTGTTGAAAAAATTCTATTTACTACTTATACAGAATCATTAGCGAATTACTCTAAGTACTTACTTAAGGATTTATTGGGGAAATCACCAGAACAATGTGGAGTTGAGGTTAGTACTTTTGATTGGACAGCAATTAAATATTATAAGCAACAATATGGCAATCCTTTATTTCCTGAAGATAATGGTCTGATTTTTTTAGAATATGCTATTAAAAGTATCCCTGTATCTCAACAAATATTATTAAATAATTTAAAAATAGAATATCTATTAGAAGAAATTCAAATTATTATTGAAGCTCGTAATATTAATGATTTAAGTAGTTACTTACAGGAAAACAGATATGGCCGAAAATTACCATTGAAAAACAGACAGCGCGAAGCTATATGGGAAGTCTACAAGTTTTGGAAACAAATCATGCAAGACTCTGGTTATATTAGCAAAGGTCTGATGCGACAGAAAGCTTTAGAGATAGTTCAGCAGAAGCAAGAAAAACCATACAATGCTGTGATTATTGATGAAGCACAAGATTTATCACCTGTTGCTTTACGACTTCTAGCAGAAATTGTGGTTTCTCCTAGTGGACTTTACTTAACAGCAGACATTTCTCAATCTTTGTACCAACGTGGATTTAGTTGGAATTATATTCAGGATGCTATCAAATTTAAAGGAGAGGTTAAAATTTTAAGAAATAGTTATCGAAGTACTTCTCAAATTACTAAAGCATGTACTGAAATTTTTAATTATTTAGGTCTATTAGCAAGTGATGGGGAAACTTTATCTACGAAACCTATTGATTTGATAGGCGATAAACCAACGATATTATTAATAAATGATCCGATTCAACAAATAAAAAAAAATAAAGATTTTTTTATTACTTCATCTAAGACTTATAGGCTTCCAGTTTATGGAGGTGCTGTACTGACATCTGATCCAGAGATTGGAAAAATTATTGCACAACAACTTAATGTGCATGGTTTAAAAGCAGCCTTTATGGAAAAAGATGAAATTGATATCAGTAAACACTGCATTAAAATCATGACTATTAATTCATCGAAGGGATTCGAGTTCCCATTTGTTACTTTAGTAGGATTAGAAGAAGGAAAGTTACCTAATTTAACAAATATACCTTCTGAAGAAGAAGATGAAGCTCTCAAACAACAACTTAGGCTTTTTTACGTTGGTTGTTCACGAGCGATGCGTTCACTACTTGTATGTGCGTCTAAGACATCTCCCTCTCGGTTTATTTCCCAATTCAATAAGTCCTCTTATTGGAGTTTTGAGGAAGCTTAATGAATGAATCAGAAATCATTAGACTAGCTGACTTACTTAATATGAATAATCGTCAAATAAAGCAAGTTAGTAATAAACTAGGTAGGGGAGAAGCAATTCTTGATTGTACTGGATATAATGACGCTATACCTGATCATAAACTCAAGATATTGTTCTCTGGTATTCCAAGTGAATGGCAGCGTCCAAGTGAATTGTATAACTTTATAAACTTAGATACTCTTGAGAGTAACCTCTCTCACCAGATTAATCAATACATATTATCTTCTGATAATGAACAAATTAATAAACCACTTTTCTGGAGAATTTGTTTTTTCGTAATATCTCTTTCTATATTAATCCTGGGAGCAAAGTATGTTGAGTTTTTACGCAAACCAAAAGTTGGCTTTTCTTACATTAAAATTGGTAGCATGTGGAAGCCAGAAAATTATGCCTCTCTTGCAGATTATCTTCAAAATCAGTTAATACCTAATGATTTTATCAAATTTCTAAAAGGAGAGCGAGTAAAAGTTATTCATGAAGGAGATAAGACACTTAATTACCAAACTGCTAAAGAGCGAATTTTCAGAAAAGAGTGGGATATAGCATTTACCTTATCTCCTGTTTTATCTATAACAGCAAAAGATAGTGGTTACACTTTTGTAGCCAACATGTTTCCTGATCAACCAACCTATTATCGTTCTGCAATCTATGTCAGAGCAGATAGCCAAATTCAATCTCTTTCTGATTTGAAGCCAACAACAGTAATTGCTATGGGAGATTTCAACTCTGTCTCTAGTTTTTATGTTCCGGTTTATGATTTATATGGAAAATCATTGACGGTTAAAATGGGGTTTCGAGGACAAGAAATTCGAGAATTGATTGAAAAAGGAAAAGCTGATGTTGGAGTTGGTGCATACGGCGATACAATTCAAAATAATTCAAATATCAGGATAATTCACTTAAGTAAAGTGATTCCAGGTTCAGGCGTTTATTTATCTCCAAATTTACCAATACCTGATCGAGCTACGCTTAAAAAAGTTTTACTACATGCACCAAAAGAAGTTAATAAAAAAGCTAATTATGACTTGAATAAAGAAGTAAATTATCAATCTTTGATTGGCATTATACAGAAAACAGAGAAAGTTTTAGAGTGTGCTGACTTTACGAAGAATCCAGTTAACTTTTTCTGTCATTTTAATAAGTCTTTCTCTAAGCCAGTTCAACCTATTAATATAACGGCTAGCGTGAATGGCTTTAGCTATATTAATTCTAATATGATTAAATTAACTCTAGAAGATGAAAAATCAAAAATTTATACATTAGTAACTTTTGTAAATTTACTTAATCAAGCTTCAAATGGTATGAGTGTTATAAATCTTCAAAAAAAACAAATTCAAATTATTGGTGCAGTACCTAAAAGGCGTGCAGATGAAAGTTTTGAAGTGATTATTACCCGACCTAATCAAGTAAAAGTTTTAAATTAGATTACCTGATGCGGCGTGATGGGGAGCGATAATAAGCAACACTCAGAGTTCGCAGATTGTGTAATAATAAACCGATCGCATACACTACTACGTTCCCAACCGTGCAAGCAACTGATAATTATGATGACTTAGCTGCTGCTTTACAACAGCCAGCAGACCTGGATTTTGAGATACCTGATCCAGAAGACGAAGAAATCCCGGAGCAGGAATTTCAACAGCAGCTAGATATAGCTTGGCAAGTGTGCGATCGCTTTGATTTGCAAACAGAAATTTGGCGGGGGCGAATTTTAAGAGCAGTCCGAGATCGAGAGAAAAAGGGTGGAGACGGACGGGGTGCGGGATTTCTCAAATGGCTTAAGGAACGAGAAATCAGTAAAAGTCAGGCTTATGCTTGGATTCAGCTTGCTAATAGTGCTGATACACTTCTAGAAGAAGGCAAGCTAGATCCAAGTGCCATTAAGAATTTCAGCAAACGCGCCTTTGTCGAAACCGCCAAATCAGTGCCAGAAGTGCAAATCATGGTGAGTGAAGCAGCACAAAAAGGCGATCGCATTACTAGAAGAGAAGTACGTCAACTCACTGACGAATGGACAGCCATGTCGTCAGATTTGTTACCTGAACCAGTTAAGCAAAAAGCAGCAGAAAATGTCCTTCCTCCTCGTTATATTGCGCCTCTGGTAAAGGAAATGGAAAAACTGCCAGAATCGCATCAACAAAGCTTACAGAAGGAAATAGCCCAAAATCCTGACCTCGATACTCTCAAACAGGTAACTTCAGAAGCCCGTAGTCTGGCAAAATATCTCAAAGCCGCAGCTCAAGTCCAAGCGTTGAACGAACAAGAAGTTGACATCGAAACCGCACTCATAGAAGCACAAAGAGTCGGTTGTTTAAGCATAGCTGCGGATCTAGTCAATCAAGCATCCCAGCTAGAACAAACTATCGGCAAATTGTACATGACCTGGAAACGCATCGGCAATTTAGCAGACAGATTATACGTAGATACAGGTGCAAGTACACCAGAATTGCGATCGCTCCTAGATTGCTTAGAACCTCTGGGTAGTGAAGTGATGGAATTGCAACTCGATAGTGCAGGAGAACGTGCTATCCGCCTGCAAATTCAGGAAACGGCTTAGTTGGGACTATCCCCATTTTTCAATATACCGCGCTTGGGTTTAAACCCCTTGCGGAAACCTGAGTAGTTTTGTCCAGGTTTCCGCAAGGGGAATTTTTGAAACATTTGGGATGCTCCCTCAGTTCGTGACTCTATTACTTAACATCATCAATATCGGACTTTGCTTCACTATTTGTTATTTTTTTAACTGCTAAATCGTCTGTTTCTGGTCTAGTTTCATCGTTTAATTTATCAGAAACGATGATAAATTCAGTTTTTCGTTTAGGTTTACTATTCCATTGATCTAAAACATCTTTGACAAAAACTTCTTCCAACCAAATTTTAGCCACAACAGTTAATGGTAGAGCTAAAAATAAGCCTAAGAAGCCAAACAAATATGCAAAAAATAGTTGAGCAATTAAAGTAATAGCTGGAAGTAAAGAAACCTGATGCGCCATTACAATTGGCGTGATGAAATTACTTTCGGTTTGTTGAATAAAAAAGTAGAGTCCCAATACAGCCAGAGATTTCCAGGGAGTATCTAAAAGTGCGATCGCCATTGCTGGAATAACACTGAGTGTCGGGCCGAGATTGGGAATCAAGTTTAAAAATCCTGCTAAAACCCCTAAAGCAAGGGCGGCGGGAATACGCAAAATTGATAAGCCGATCACACTCATCAATCCCACCACAGACATAGCGATAAAAGCCCCTGTAACCCATCCCTCCAAAGAAATTTCGCATCTATCCAAAATTCCATCTACCCGTCGTCGATAAAAAGAAGGAAATAAACGGATGAATAGCTTGCGGTAAGCTTGGGGATCGGCTAAGAACATCCCTGTTAAAACAAGCACTAATAATATTTTGAGAACTACTTCCAAAGAACCAGAAACAACAGCAAAGGAAGTACCAACTGCACGGTTAATAAATGGCTGTGCTTGTTGACTCAAATTGTTGATATCAGGAATGTATGGAGTTAACTGGGTGGGAAGAATTGATCTGAGATTGGAAAACCAAATATTAAAGCGTTCTATACCTCTAGGAACCTGATAGGTAAGTTGTTGAAACTGAACGGCAAAAGGCGGGACAATTAGCCAGAAAAAACCGACTATAGCAGCTAGAAAAATTCCTACTGACAAGGCTACGGCGAATCCGCGTCTCATCCCGGAGCGTTGAAATCTCCGAGCGAGTCGATTCAAAGTAGTTGCTAGTACTATGGCAGCAAACATCAATAGAAGTACTTCTTTAAGTTGCCACAATATATACACAGACATGAGTATGGCAATTAAGCCGAGCCATTGACCTAGATTCACCGAGCCTCCTGGCAGTCGATAAACTGCTATTTTAGATCAGCTATTAATTACCAATTATTCAGTCAACAGGCAACTTTGATAACTGTTAACTATAAACTGGTAACTGTAGAAAGCAGCTAGATTAGCCGATTTTAGCTTAATCGAGCATTTGTTTCTGGGCTTGGAATCGCCATAGCAGAGCGATCGCCATAATCACTGTCGGTAATAAAACTATAATCAAGGCGTTGATTGACGTTGCAGGGATGAATAGAAAAGGGCCTGCATACTTAATCAATAACGAAATCACAGCAGAGAGTAAAAATACCTTTAACACAAATCCAAGTTGATTTTTCATAAAAAGTACGGCTATTCACATTCTTCTGGGGGGTAGGCACGATAACGAATTGTAACACCCAATTTTTACAATAAATATCAAGCAGAGTAAAAGCAAACTCTCTGCTTGCATACCTATAATGATCTATTTGCCAGTTCCACTACCACTATTTCTGCTGCTATTACTACTAGTTGCTTAAGACTCAAAGATATTATCGCTAAAAGTTCATGAGTATTAAGTTGGTCATTGGTCATTTGTAATTGGTGACAACAAATGACAAAAATGTTTCACTTGGAGAGTAATCAAAAATGCCTGTAGAAACTAATAATAAAAAACAAATTAAACCCCCAAGGATACGCCAGTTCGGTGGTAGCTTGCTGCTCCTTTTGACTTTGTTGTTTATCCTTAACTTGATTATTCCTAGCTTCCTTGGCCCCAGAATAGCGCAAGTCCCCTATAGTGATTTTGTTGCTCAGGTAGAAGCAGGTAAAGTAGATCGGGCGGTTGTGGGTAGCGATCGCATTGAATATTCGCTCAAAACTCAAAACCCTGATGATAAACAAACCGAACAAGTTTTCCAAACCACACCCATAGCAATTGATCTGGATTTACCCAAAATTCTTCGCGATCATAATGTGGAATTTGCTGCACCACCACCAAATCAAACTGGCTGGATTTCCACTATCCTCAGTTGGGTGATACCACCATTAATTTTCTTTGGAATTTGGGGGTTTTTACTCAATCGTAGTGGTGGTGGTGGCCCTGCGGCGCTGACAGTTGGTAAAAGTAAAGCTCGGATCTATTCTGAGGGAACAACAGGCGTTAAATTTATCGATGTTGCTGGTGTAGATGAAGCCAAAGTCGAACTCGAAGAAATCATAGACTTCCTGAAAAACGCTGATAAATACACCCGCTTGGGTGCAAAAATTCCCAAAGGTGTACTGTTGGTAGGGCCTCCAGGAACAGGTAAAACACTTTTAGCCAAAGCGATCGCTGGAGAAGCTAGTGTACCTTTCTTCAGTATTTCTGGTTCAGAATTTATCGAGTTGTTTGTGGGTGTAGGTGCAGCTCGTGTGCGTGACTTATTTGAACAAGCCAAACAACAAGCACCGTGTATTGTCTTTATTGATGAATTAGACGCTTTGGGTAAATCTCGTGGTGGTGCAGGCCCAATTATGGGTGGTAACGATGAACGGGAACAAACCCTCAACCAGTTACTCACCGAAATGGACGGCTTTGATGCTAACACTGGCGTCATTATCATCGCTGCTACCAACCGTCCAGAAATCCTTGATCCAGCTTTGCGCCGTCCCGGACGTTTTGACCGTCAAGTAGTTGTGGATCGTCCTGATAAAATTGGTCGGGAAGCAATTCTCAAAGTCCATGCCCGCAATGTTTTGTTGGCTGATGATGTAAACTTGGGGATTATTGCTGCTAAAACTCCTGGTTTTGCGGGAGCAGACTTAGCCAACTTGGTGAACGAAGCTGCACTGCTGGCTGCACGCCAAAATCGTCAAGCGGTAGTCATGGCTGATTTTAACGAAGCGATCGAGCGTCTTGTGGCTGGTTTAGAAAAACGCTCTCGTGTTCTCAATGAAACTGAGAAGAAAACAGTAGCCTATCACGAAGTTGGTCACGCCATTATTGGTGTTTTGATGCCCGGAACTGGTAAAGTTGAAAAAATCTCCGTTGTCCCTAGAGGCGTAGGTGCTTTGGGCTACACAATTCAGATGCCAGAAGAAGACCGCTTTTTGATGATTGAAGATGAAATTCGTGGTCGGATTGCTATCCTGCTGGGTGGACGTTCCGCAGAAGAAACAGTGTTTGGTAAAGTCTCTACGGGTGCTAGTGATGACATTCAAAAAGCTACTGATTTGGCAGAACGTTATGTTACTCTCTACGGAATGAGCGATAAACTCGGCCCTGTAGCATTTGATAAGATTCAACAACAATTTATTGAAGGTTACGGTAATCCTCGTCGTTCCATCAGTCCGAAAGTGGCTGAAGAAATTGATCGCGAGGTGAAGCAAATAGTAGACAATGCTCACCACATTGCCTTGACCATTTTGCACGAAAACCGTGATTTGTTAGAGCAAACTGCTCAGGAATTGTTGCAAAAAGAAATTCTCGAAGGTGCAGATCTGCGGGAGAAACTCAACCAAGCCAAAGCACCAGTAGAGTTAGAAGAATGGTTGCGAACAGGTAAAGTATCAGAAGATAAACCCTTGATGCAAACATTGCTGGTGTGAGAATTTTAGATGAAATCTAAGCTTGAACAGCGATCGCCCTTCAAAAGAGCGATCGCTATTTATTTTCTAAACAAAATCGCATTAAAATTAGGCATTCATTAATTAATAAAATACCCATATTTCATTTTGTTTCCAAGGATTCACAAAAATTCCAAATATAATTACAACTTAAGAAAGATGCTTTTTTCTCTAAAATTTAGTTAGCTGTTTATAACTTTATTAAAAAAAATTAGCACATTCTTAAAATAAAAATAATGTAAAATTGGTTACTTTTTACATTTTAAAAAATAGTCATTTTGTCAATCAAAAATCCAAAATCGAATCACTGCGCCCTTGAATTTGATTAAATGAATGCTTTGTTAAACGCTACTACACAATTTGAAAAAATTGCCACAATAGTTACAGAACGTATAGCACAGTTATTGTGTGCCGAAGTTTTTGTCATAGACCAAGATGCTTATGTGATCGCTAGTAGCAACTCCAAGTTAATTAATTACTTTTTCAACGACATCTATAAAGAAAAAGCTTCTAACTACTTGCGAGTGCCATTAACATTTAATACACAAGTTGGTGAAGTCATTGTTTGCAAACCACGTAACGGCGAAGTAATTTCTTTTCGTTTAGTCCAAGAACTTGTAGAACTAGTAATTAGTAAAACTACAGTAAGCGATCGCAACCAAGCATATTGTTTAGATAGATTAGGAATTACTGCTTTTGTCGGGATTGGAGATGAGCGCACAAAAATCGAATTAGCTGCTTATTTGCTCAGTCCTCTCAACCACGAACCGGAATTGTTGACTACCCTTGATGCTTTCTTCGCCGAAGACTGCTGTCCCTCTTCGACAGCTCATCGGCTTTCTATTCACAGAAATACTTTGAGTTATCGATTAGATAAGGTTAGGCTGTTAACCGGGCTTAATCCCCGTCACTTCGATGATGCAGTACAAATTCGTTTGGCTTTGCTGCTGCGGAAACTGAGTATTTCATCAGGAAATTCTTAAGAAATACGGGTGTAGGGGTGTATTGGGTTTCAAACGAGAATTTTCCGGTTTCAAACGAGAACTTTCCAGTTTCAAACGAGAACTTTCCAGTTTCAAACGAGAACTTTCCAGTTTCAAACAAGAACTTTCCAGTTTCAAACGAGAACTTTCCGGTTTCAAACGAGAACTTTCCGGTTTCAAACGAGAACTTTCCAGTTTCAAACGAGAACTTTCCAGTTTCAA
>NZ_JCACKS010000234.1:0-14534 GCF_059505505.1 Pelatocladus sp.
CTGCTTGTATGAAACCACCCTGCTCTGGGGATAAGGGGTAATGGGGATTGGGGATTGGGGAATTGGGGAATTGGGGATTGGGGACTGGGATTGAGAAATTAAGTTATTTCCTAAGCACTGACCCTTAATCTTTAATTCGTTTCCTGATCCCCGATCCCCTATCCCCCAATCCCCAATTCCCTAAAACGAGATTATCAAATAATTATTTTGGAATTTAGCGCCAGTAACAGGTTTACCACTTAAGGCAGGAGGTAGAGAAATATTTCGCCTTTGATCTCCGGCTTCAATTGTCACCTCTGGGCCGTATTGGGTAAGTTTGACTTGTTTTTTGTCAAATCCCGGTAAATATAAGCTTACTTTGCGTTCTTGAATGTTAATTTCAATAGGTTTGGGAGCCTGTACTGCTTGGTCTACAAAGTTGGGTAAGGTATCTATTAGTGCTTGCCAGTCCTCTGTTTTGACATCTGGAACTAAACTCACATTTAGGGGGGTAAATTGCTCAGAAATTTGGTTATTTATATCATTAGATACAAGGATAATGCCGCCCACAGTTAAACCAACTTGTTGAGCGCTACCCCAAAGGTAGCGCACACAAGCAACCTCAACAGGATCATCGGTTGTCACCAAAAAAGCAGCAACTTGCCTGGGGTTAGCGAGGGCGGCCCTACCCTTGTCTAAAAAGTTGTTGACTTGGTTAGTAGGTTGAGCGAAGTTATCCGAAGTCCAGTTGATATTAAAAAAAGAACTAATTAGCGGTTGAATCAAGGGCGATTCGGAAATTGCTTTACCGAGATCGGAATTGACAAACAATTTCTGGAATCGCCGTACGTACCAACTGAGAGATTCTGGCATTCCGAACATTCGCAAAGTCGAGGTATCGCCATTGCCATCGTAGACGATCGCGTCATATTTGCCACTTTCGTAATACTCGCGGATAGCATTGAGGACAAGGGCGCTATCCATCCCTGGTAAAATGGATAGTTCTTGACCATAAACCTCTTTGAGGATAGGCGTTTTGAAATATTGCGTTTCTAGTTTTTTCACATCTTCCCAACTACTTTCTAGTAGTACAGAAGTTTGAAATTGAACGACGTGCAAATTAGTAGCAATTTCTTGAGGGTTAGAACCAATAGGAACACCCAACAAAATCTGCAACGCTGGTTCTGTACTTCCAGCTAACAGTACGCGTTTTCCTTGGCTTGCTAATTGTTTGGCAGCAGCGATCGCGACTTTTGTCCTAGCACTACCGCTTTTGCCCAAAAATGTCAATATCAAGGCCATTACTTGATTCCTATTTTTACCGCCGATTTTTTCAACTCCAACTTAGCATTCTGCTGATTTGAGTAACTTCCTTCTGAAGTTCAGCAATTCAGAGGATACTTCGCCGCTCACTTACTGTACTATTTTGAGTTCATCTTCAAAAAACCAAGTGGCAAAATTATCATCAAATTTGACTACAATGCCAACACCACTACCGTCGGTTATTTTGTAACCTTCAATGAGACCAATTTGTCCTAATCTTTTAACAATAGAAGCAGGTACGCGATCGCGCAAACGAAAAACCTTTACTTTTTGTCCGATTTCCATGCCAACTCACAATGCAATAAACCAAAATTCAGTTTACCGGAATCCGGTGCTGAGTGGGGAGTGGGGAGAGTGGGGGACAACTAATCAGTTATCAGTTATCAGTTATCAAATTAAACTGGTCACTGTTAACTGATTCATGCCTATTGACCATTGACTCTTGACCAATGACTAAAATTAAATCAATGAGTGTGTAGGTATAGTATCAATGTCATACGCAGCGCAACAGTTGGAACAACAAATGCCGGATGCTACTCGGTTGTTAAGTGATGAACCGGAAATGGAAAGTTCTTTGCATTATCTTCAGTTGTTGTTATTGGTAACATCTTTAGAGTGGCTGTGGCGAGAGCAAAATGATTTTTTTATTGGTGCGAATCTGACGATTTATTTTAGTCGTCAACAATTGAAAAACCGTGATTTTCGGGGACCAGATTTTTTTTTAGTCAAGGATACTGAAAAGCGATCGCGCAATTCTTGGGTAGTTTGGGAAGAAGATGGTCGTTATCCTGATTTGATTATTGAATTGCTTTCTGATAGTACGGCTAATGTTGACCGCACTTTGAAGAAAAATCTCTATCAAAGCCGTTTTCATACACCGGAATATTTTTGGTTTTCACCAGAAAGTTTGGAATTTGTTGGATTTGAATTAGTGGGGAATCAGTATCAAGAAATTGTCCCCAATCTACAAGGATGGCGTTGGAGTCAAGTACTTGGCTTGTATTTAGGGATACACGAAGACAAGTTACGCTATTTTAGTGCGGTCGGTGATTTAGTTCCCACACTGGAGGAAGCTGCTTTTGTCGCCCAACAACAAGCACAACAAGCTCAACAACAAGCACAACAAGCACAAGCTAGGGCAAATGATACAGAATTACTTTTAGAACACGAAAGACAGCGATCGCAACGTTTAGCTGAACAATTGCGTTCTTTGGGAATTGAACCTAATCATCTAACTTAGTCTCACACAACCAAAGCTGAGAAACAACAGAGTAGATCTAATAACTATTTGTGGTAAAATCACCTAAATATTTTGGCTGCTATTTTGGAGTAGCGACTATTTTCAACAAAATGACAAAGGAACTTTCGTAAAAAATTGGCTTCAAAACAAGCAATTGGGTGTGTAGGTAGTGAGCGAGGAAGCAAAAATTGCTGCAAACAATGCGGGGAGTTGTCCGAAAAGCAGGTAAGCTGAAAAAATGGCTACCAATAAGTGAATTGTGGTGGGCAAAATTTGATTTATTAAGAGCGTTGGTAAGACGCGATCTAGAAGCCCGCTACAAAGGTTCCATCCTGGGTAATTTGTGGCCTTTATTGAATCAGCTATCACAGTTATTGATTTACACCTATGTATTTTCGATAGTTTTAAAGGTCAAACTCAGTCTCAAAGGCGTTCCAGAAAACAATTTTACCTTTGGTTTGTGGTTATTTGCTGGTTTACTACCTTGGATTGCTTTTAGCAGTGGATTAATTCAGAGTGCAAATTCGGTAGTAGCACAACCTAATTTAGTTAAAAAAGTAGTGTTTCCTTTGGCTTTGTTACCATTAGTACCAACTTTATCAACGTTTGTTGAAAGTTCCTTTGGACTGATGGCGTTGATTTTTTTTGTAGCTTTATCTACTCACACTTTACATACAACTTTAGCACTTTTACCGTTAATCTGGTTGACGCAATTATTATTGACTGCGGGATTAGGTTATCTCATGGCGGGATTAACCGTGTTTTTGCGAGACATTCCCCAAAGTTTAGGAGTTGTTTTAAATCTGTGGTTATATTTGACACCAATTCTTTATCCTGCGAAAGCAATTCCAGAAGAATGGCGAAATTTGGTGTTTTGGTTAAATCCCATGACAGCTATTACTGAAGTTTACCGCGATTTAATTTTAGTGGGAGAAGTCAAGCACTGGGGTGAATGGGGGGTTGCGAGTGTAATATCTGCAATTGTATTTTGTATAGGTTTTTCAGTCTATAAAAGATTGCGTCCAGCTTTTGCAGATGTTTTGTAAATAGCTCTATGCAATTAACTTAAACAGAAACTTTTTACTGTTTGATCACATCAATGTGTAGAATTTAGCACAGTTAGTTTTGAGAGCATGTGTAGTGATATGGGTGAGGAGATTGCAATTTCACTAAAGAATATCTCTAAGTGCTACAAGCGCTATGCTAGTCCCGTGGATAAGCTCAAAGAAATTTTGTTACGCGGCCAGAATCATGCTCAAGATTTTTGGGCTTTACGGGATATAAACTTAGAAATTCCTAAAGGTGAAACTGTAGGAATTATTGGTCAGAATGGTTCTGGTAAAAGCACGCTATTGCAAATTGTCGCTGGAACCCTAACACCTACTACAGGTGAAGTGTGGGTGAATGGACGAGTTTCAGCTTTGTTAGAACTGGGTAGTGGTTTTAATCCAGAGTTTACAGGACGACAAAATATTTTTTTTAATGGACAAATTTTAGGTCTGAGTAAAGAACAAATAGAAGCTAAGTTTGATGATATTGCTGGTTTTGCTGAAATTGGTGATTTTATAGAACATCCTGTTAAAACATACTCTAGTGGGATGGTGGTCAGATTAGCATTTGCAGTTATTGCCAATACAGAACCAAGTATTTTAATAGTTGATGAAGCTTTATCTGTAGGTGATGCAAGATTTCAAGCTCGTTGTATGAAGCGTATTCGAGAAATGAAAGACCAAGGAGTAACTCTTTTATTCGTTTCTCATGACTCTTCGAGTGTCAAGATGTTGTGTAAAACAGCCGTGTTGATGAATCATGGCAGAGTATTAGAAATAGGTAAACCTAAAGAAGTAGTAAATCATTACATAGCAATCCTAAGTAGCGATCAAACAGAAGATAATAGAACAAAACCAGAAAATGAAAGCTTGAGCGAGGAAATACAATCAATTGAAAGTGATGATTTTGTAGTAGGAAAAGAGCAAAAAAAAGCTTTGCACAGGCATGGAAATAAACTGGCTACCATCAATAGTATTAAAATAACTGATTTAGATAATCAAGAGATAAGTAAAGTAGAAAGCGGCTCAACTTTTCAAGTTCTAATTTCTTTAGAAGCTAAAGCAGAACTTTCAGATTTAGTTGTAGGTATATCCTTGAGAAATCTGATGGGATTGGTAATATATGGAACAAATACTTATCTCAAGGGTTGCAATTTACTAAAACTCAGGGCTGGTGAAAATTTACAAGTGTGTTTTCAAATCCCATGCTACTTGAATAAAGGTGTTTATACGTTCACAGTAGGAGTGCATTCAGAAGAAGGTATCAGTTATGACTGGATTGATGAACTAGTTGTTTTTGAGGTTACTAATAGTATTTCTTGCGATGGTGTAGTAGATTTAAATTCCATCATCAAAATTGCTGGAGAAAAATACTATGCGATCGCTCAATCAGAAGAAAAAAATCAAGAATTGAAATAATTATGTCTGAAGCAAATAATCCCGAAATTGACGTTGATGAATTGATGCGGAAGATTCGAGAGGAAGTAGCAAAGCTGAAGAAGGACTCTAAGATAGAGTTAGTTTCAACTCCTAAGCCCTTTTCCTCCATAAAGATAAATAATCATAATACCTCTGCAATGAATGCAAATATTAACCATATGGAGGGTTTGCTCAAAAATGCAGAGTCTAGAGCGATTTCCCGTACAAAATGGCCTGATAATTTAAATAGATTTCCCTTTAATTTCAGCAAAGGAATACAAAAATTAGCGCTGAAAATACTAAATTTTATTTTTAAAGACCAACGAGAAGTAAACTTCAATGTGATCAAGACTTTAAAAGAGTCTGTAGCACTGAATCGACAGTCAATTGCTCAAATAGAAACTTTGCGATCGCAATTGAATGAATGTCTGAATATTGTGAATACTAGTCTGGAAAAAATAGATGAGCGTTTTGATATCATAGATATCAATCTGCAAAAGTTGGACGAACGTCTCTGTACTGCTGACACCAGCATTCTAAGATTTGATGAGCGCTTAAGTCTTGTAAATAGCAGCATCCAAAAGGTAGATAATAATTTTAATAAAATAGATACTCAGACAAATACTTCGATAACCACTATACAAGAACATTTAGATACAGTTAATAGTCGAATAGAAGACATAGATAAGCATCTGAGTTCTGTGGATGCTCTAGTTCATGCACTGGATGAACGTTCCATTAGAAACGAAAGTTATCTCAAAAATGATCTCATCCAACAGAAGCGTCTGATAACATTGTTTCTGGAAGAGGCATGGCAAAGATTACCAGAACCTTTTAATCAACAGCAATTGCAAACTTTTGTACAAGAAGAACAACATTCATTAGATGCATTTTATGCTTCTTTTGAAGATAATTTTCGAGGTAGTTTTGAAGATATCTTCAATAGGTTAAAACCTTATTTGCCATTGATTGAGCAAGCAAAAATTGGTACACCTGATTCTCCTATTTTAGATGTAGGATGTGGACGTGGAGAATGGCTAGAATTGCTCCGGGAGTCTGGCTATATCGCACGCGGTTTAGATATCAACAGAGTCATGATTGAGCGATGTCAAACTAGAGGTTTAGAGGTAATAGAAGCAGATGCAATTGCACATTTACTGTCTTTGCCTGATTCTTGTTTAGGTGCAGTAACTGGTTTCCATATCATTGAACACCTACCATTCCCTGTCTTAATGAAATTTGTTAGTGAAGTAGTAAGGATACTTAAACCAGGAGGATTAGCTATTTTTGAAACTCCAAATCCACAAAATGTCTTGGTGGGTAGTTGTAATTTCTATTTTGACCCAACACATCGTCATCCTTTACCAAGCTCCTTGGTCAAATTTATTTTTGAAATACACGGTTTCTTTCAAGTAAAAATCATTAATCTTCATCCTTTTCCCGATAATTATAAGGTGGGCGATTCTGATTTAGCCGAGCGATTCAATGATTACTTTTATGGTCCCCAAGATTATGCAGTAGTGGGATATAAACCGTTGTAAAATTGCAATTTCTATAAAGTTGTGATTAGGATATAAGCTGTGATTAATATTGGTATTTTAACCCCTTGCATTATAGACGGTGATGCTGTCAGCAATGATGTCATAGGTATGCATAATGCTCTTGCAAAATACGGTTACAACGTTCAGCTATTTGCAGAAGTATGGAGTATTTCATCGTTACCAGTACACAATTCAAAAGATGTAAAATCTTTTCTAAGAAAAAAATATGACATCTTAATTTATCATTTTTCAGTGGGTTGGGATGTAGGTCTTAATCTCATCAGAGAGCTAAATTGTCAGAAGATAATTAAATATCATAACGTCACACCGCCAGAGTTTTATGAAGATGTCAATCAAGATTACACATCTGTTTGCAGATCAGGAAGAGAACAACTACAATCTGTAGCAGATTTACATGATGTTACTCTTTATTTGTCTGATTCTGAATATAATGCAAATGAATTACATTTTCTGGGGGTACAAAAAGAAAAAAGTTTAGTAATACCTCCATTCCATCATATTGACGATTTGCAGTACATTAATGCAGATATCACTACTTTAGATAAATACACAGATAGTATTATTAATATTTTAATGGTTGGTCGCATTGCTCCTAATAAAGGACATGCTGCATTAATAGATGCTTTTTATATCTATCACACTAATTACAACAGAGATAGTCGCCTTTTAATTGTTGGCAAGGAAGATGAACGCTTACAAATTTATAACTATTTTATTCATCAAAAAGTTCAAGATTTAGGCTTGCAAGAATCAGTAGTATTTACTGGTGGAGTTTCTGCTGAAGCTCTTAAATCTTACTATCTTGTCTCTAATATTTTTATGACTACAAGCGAACATGAAGGCTTTTGTGTGCCACTAGTTGAAGCAATGGCAATGAAGTTGCCGATTGTAGCTTATGGTTCAACTGCTATTCCTTACACAGTAGGAAAAGCAGGCTTAGTATGGGATAAACCTGATCCATATTTACTGGCTGGTTCAGTAGACTGTATCGCTAGAGATGAATTCATTAGTGCCAGTTTTGGTGAGATGGGATGGCGTCGTTATAAAGAAGCTTTTACGAATGAACAAATTGAAATTAAATTTATAGAGGTAATCAAGAGTCTGAAATGAATCGGGTTGCAATTGTTGTTCAACTATGCCATGAAAGCATTGTGGGAGGTTCAGAAGCTTTAGCGTGGCAGTATGCTACCTTGCTAAGTGATGAATTTAAAGTTGATATTATTACTACAACTGCATTAGATTATACGACTTGGGCAAACGTATTAACTCCTGGTTGTGAAACCAAACAAAGCATAAATATTTATCGCTTCCCAGTAACTATTGGTCGCAGTGAATATTGGCATAATCTACATGCACGACTTTTACAAGAGTTTAACTATCCCAAATATATTGATACAGAAAATTGTAAACGCATATCTTGGAGCATTGCACTTCAAGAAGAATTCATTCGTTATCAAGGCCCATACTCAGAACCCTTACTATCTTTTTTGAGAGCGCATTGTAACGAATATCAATGCATTATATTTGCGACTTATCTTTATCCAACATCGTACTTTGGAATAGCTGAAATTCCCTTATCTAAGGTTTTGCTTGCGCCGACACTCCACGACGAACCTCCAGCTTACTTGTCGGCTTATAAGTACATGTATAAAAGAGTTTCTTCTTTTATATGGTTGACCAATGCTGAAAAAGCTTTGGGAGAAAAATTATGGGGAGAAGTACCAGGTAAACTTGTTTCTATGGGTGTTGACACATTACTTCGTAGTCCTTTTCAAGCTGAATATCCATATTTACTGTACTGCGGTCGTATTGATCAGAACAAGGGATGTAATGACCTAGTAAATTTTTTCATTGAGTTTAAGAAAAGCTATCCATCTAGCTTGCGTTTAATATTGACTGGAAAGAGTGAACTAGATATACCTACTCATCCAGATATTGATTTTCGAGGATTTGTTACACCAGAAGAAAAATTTCAATTAATGGCTGGGGCTTCTATTTTTGTTATGTCTTCACCTTATGAAAGTTTCAGCATAGTCACTTTAGAAGCAATGGCTCAATGCACACCTGTATTGGTGAATGGTGCTTGTCAAGTTTTGGTTGAACACGTTACTCGTAGTGGCGGCGGAAAAATTTATCAGGACTGCGAAAGTTTTTTTCAAGCAGTACGAGAAATGCTGTCAAATCAAGATAAGCTAACCGAAATGGGTGATATAGCTAGGAAATATGTGGTAGCAAATTTTGCTTTTAGCAGTGTCAAAAACAATCTTTTGGAAATGATTGAGAAATATACTGTAATCTAGCAAAAATAATCAAGTTATGACCATGACCAAAAAAGCCCTAATCACTGGCTTAACCGGACAAGATGGTTCCTATCTCGCCGAACTCCTTTTAGAAAAAGGCTACCAAGTCTTCGGCTTAGTCCGCCGTTCTAGTACCAGTAACTTAGAACGCATTAGTCATCTGTCAAACCAGATTCAAATAGTATCTGGTGACTTGCTAGATCAGTCTTCGCTGATGGATGTGGTGACAGATTGTCAACCAAATGAAATATATAATCTTGCATCCCAAAGTTATGTTCCTCTATCTTGGACACAACCAGCCCTTACTGCTGAATATACTGCTTTGGGAGTGTCACGCCTCTTAGAAGCGATTCGGCGCTGTAAACCTGATGCTAAATTTTACCAAGCTTCCAGTAGTGAAGTTTTTGGGCAACCGGATGAATCACCTCAAACTGAACGTACCGCCTTTCGTCCACGCAATCCTTATGGTGTAGCTAAAGCTTATGCTCATTGGATGACGGTTAACTATCGTCAAAAATATGATCTTTGTGGTTGCTGTGGGATCACCTACACCCATGAATCTCCCCGTCGTGGTACAGAGTTTGTATTTCGCAAAATCACCCATACTGCGGCAATGATTAAACTGGGTTTAGCCCAAGAATTAAAACTTGGTAATTTAGATGCACGTCGTGACTGGTGCTATGCAAAAGATGCAGTACATGCAATGTGGTTGATGTTGCAACAAAAAGAAGTAGATGACTACATCATTGCCAGTGGCGAAACTCATTCGGTGCGAGAACTGGTAGAATGTGCGTTTAACTATTTAGATTTGAACTGGGAAGATTATGTATCTGTTGATCCTGCATTCTATCGTCCAGATGAACCAGTGCAATTAGTAGGTTGTATTTATAAGATTAAAGCGGAACTCGGTTGGAAACCTCAGTATTCCTTTGAACAGATGGTGCAATTAATGGTAGAAAATGATTTGAAAGAATTAAGTGATAAATAATATCATGTTCGCTTGAACACTTATATTATCCGTTGAGGTCGGTAATGGGTAATTGGTAATTGGGGTATTAACTAAATTGTTGCAATGGTCAAAGACCGCTCCTACCCTGCGGGAAGCTGACGTAGCGGAGCATTGCAGTGCGAATATAAACTGATACTCCGAACTTGATATTATAGTTTATTTTTAGAAAATAATCTGACATATTAGGAGAAAAACATGGAGCCAAAACCTGAAATTAGCAACAACAGTACTAACAATAATTTTGGTGTTAATATTTCAGGTTATGTTAACAGTGAATTTGGACTTGGTGAAGGAGTTAGAGGAACGATTAGAGCTGTTGAGGCGGCTGAAATTCCTTTTGTGATTAATAATTGTACTTTTAACACAATGCATAGGAAGATGGATTCTTCCTACACAGATTTTACTGATGAGAATCCTTATCCAATAAATATTATTCAGGTAAATGTGGATATGATTAATACTTTTATCAGTTCTACTAGTCCTGAATATTTTAAAGATAAATACAACATTGCGTTTTGGGCGTGGGAATTACCAGAATTTCCCAAAGAATGGTTGTCGGCGTTTAATCTTTTTGATGAAATATGGACTCCTAGCGCTTATTGTGTTGAGGCGATCGCACCTACTTCACCCATTCCTGTAATCAAAGTCATGCATAGTATATCGCTTCCTCAACCTTCAATCAGCAAACAATCATTAGGCTTATCAGACAATAAATTTATTTTTTTATTTATCTTTGATTTTTGTAGTGTATTTGAGAGAAAAAACCCTCTAGCAATCATTAACGCATTTCAACAAGCTTTTGGCAAAGACCATCAAAATATACAACTAGTAATTAAGTTTTCTAATGGTAAATATTTTCCAGATAAACTCAAACAACTAAAAGAATTAGTAGAGGATTTCAAAAATATTAAACTCATTGATGATTATTTACTCAAAGAAGAACTAAATGCTCTAATTTATCATTGTGATTGCTATATATCTTTACATCGATCTGAAGGTTTTGGTTTGACTATGGCAGAAGCTATGTATTATGAAAAACCAGTGATAGCTACTGGTTTTTCAGCCAATCTTGATTTCATGAATATTAATAATAGCTTCCTAGTCAAATACTCTTTAGTGGCGATCGCAGAAGATTATGGACCTTACAAAAAAGGAAATTTCTGGGCAGAACCAAATATTAATCATGCTGCATACTTAATGCAATATGTATTTAATAATTATGAAGAAGCTCAACAAACTGGCAAAAAAGCATCTGAGCATATCAGGTCTGTGTTAAGTCCAAAACTCATTGGAGAAAAGATCAAAAATAGATTAGCTCATGTAATGCAGAGGCGTAAGCATTCCTCGAATATTGATAATATTTATACAGAACTGCAATATCAAACCGTAGAAATTCAAAGATTACAAAATTTAGTTACAACTATGGAAAGTAGTAAGTTTTGGCAATTGCGTAATCAATGGTTGAAATTGAAAAAAATATATTCTTTGCGAAGTACTAATTAATGTGTGATATCAATTATCATGAATTATAAAATTCAAAAAATACAACGCATCTGGGGAAGACGGGGAACACTAGGAGTTTTACATTTTTTATATCAAAATACTGCTTATCGCATCAAGAATAAAATAGCATATCAACAATGGATAGAAAAAAATACGCTTAGTAAACAAGAAATTCTCACTGCTCATCAGCAAATAACTCAATGGCAAATAAAACCTAAATTTTCTATAATTATGCCTGTTTATAATGTAGAAGCAAAATGGTTAACACAAGCCATTGAATCAGTTCGCAATCAAATATATCCTAATTGGGAGCTTTGTATTGCTGATGATGCTTCTCCCCAATCTCATATTCGTTCTATATTAACTGATTATAGTAAACTTGATTCACGTATTAAAGTAGTATTTCGTACAGAAAATGGACATATTTCAGCAGCAAGTAACTCTGCTTTAGAACAGGCTACAGGAGAGTATATTGCACTGTTAGATCATGATGATGAGTTAGCAATTAACGCTTTATTTGAAAATGCTAAATTAATCAATCAACATCCAGAAGCAGATTTTATTTATAGTGACGAAGACAAAATAGATATCAAAGGAAAACGTTTTTCTCCTTGTTTTAAGCCTGATTGGTCGCCAGAATATTTTTATTCGTGTATGTACACCTGTCATTTAGGTGTTTATCGTACTAGGATTATTCGTGAAATTGGTGGTTTTCGTAGTGAGTATAATGGCTCACAAGATTACGATTTGGTATTAAGATTCATCGAGAAAACCAAAAACATCTTCCATATTCCTAAAATTCTCTATCATTGGCGCAGTATATCTGCTTCTGCGGCTTCTGGCTCACAAGCAAAGCCGTGGGCATATACTGCTGGTAGAAAAGCTTTAGAATCAATGCTAGAGCGTAGCGTATATCCAGGACATGTTGAAGAAACACTGAATCCAGGTATTTACAGAGTGCGACGCAACATAATTGGAAATCCTTTAGTTAGTATAATTATTCCCAGTGCAGGTACAACTATTAATACTGCTTCTGGTAAATTATGTCTTTTAGAAAATTGCATTCGTAGTATTCAGCAAGTGAGTAGCGATCGCAACTTTGAAATTATTGTGGTAGACGGGTATGACATTCCAGATGCAAGTTTAGAGAAAATACTTGCTTTAGATGTGAAATTAGTTCGTTGTGCTGAACCTTTTAATTTTTCAATGCGAATTAATCGAGGTGTAGCTGAAGCAAAAGGGCAATTTCTGTTGTTATTAAATGATGATACAGAAGTAATTACTTCTGATTGGCTAGAATCAATGTTAGAACTTGCACAACAAACAGAAATTGGTGCAGTCGGAGCAAAACTTTTATTTCCAAATGGCAGATTACAGCATGTGGGAGTAATGATTATTGAGGGTAATCCTTGTCATGCTTTCTATGGTTTTGATAACGAACAATCTGGCTATTTTTGTTCAAATATCGTGAATAGAAACTACCTAGCTGTGACTGCTGCTTGTTTGATGATGCGACAAGAAGTATATCAGCAATTGGGTGGACTAGATGAAAATTTCCCCTTCAACTATAACGATGTAGATTTATGTTTAAAAGCACATCAGGCTGGATATCGCAATGTAGTGACACCTTATGCTCAACTGATTCACTATGAATCTGCTAGTAGACAAAAAGGTTTAAAACCAGGTGAATGGAATCAATTAAGTCATAAGTGGAAAGATTATTTTAAGCAATTGGGTACAGATCCTTACTACAATCCAAATCTATCTTTCAAAGCTCCTAATTTTGAATTATTTTAAGAGGATGTTTGACAATTCATGAAGGCATTTAAAATGACGCAAAAGCCCGGAATACAATTCTTTTGAATGCGTGAATGCGTGAATGCGTGAGTTTTAACTAAGGTTGAGGAGGTGCGGGGGGTGCATCTGGAATTTCTGCATCTCGTCCTTGTCTTTGCAGATATTTACTCAATACATAAGCCATATCACCACGAGTCATAGGTTGTAATGGGTAAAGATTT
Source organism: Pelatocladus sp. (assembly GCF_059505505.1). Lineage (NCBI taxonomy): Bacteria > Bacillati > Cyanobacteriota > Cyanophyceae > Nostocales > Hapalosiphonaceae > Pelatocladus > Pelatocladus sp. The sequence continues at coordinate 13,403 of NZ_JCACKS010000234.1, forward strand.
CCTTGGGTATCTATATTAACAAATGCTTCGGCTACGACTGTGGCGATCGCTTTTTTTGCCCAAGAAGGAATAGTGGCTGCATCCGGATGAGGGGCTAAAATTTCATTAACAGTCTCATCAGGAAACTGAAATACACCATAGGCTTGAGCAAAAATTGCCAAAGCTTCTGCTCTTGTTACTCTTTGATTAGGGAAAAACAAATTACCCCGATAGCCTCTCATAATATCTGTTTTTAAGACAGTTTGAATATCTTTATATGCCGGATGAGAGGATGGTACATCTGGAACCACAACATTTTCTTTGCTGGCTGCTTGTCGTTTATCTAGTCGAAATGCTTTGACCATAATTGAGGCTAAGTCTGCTCGACTGATTATCCTTTCTGGATAAAAGTTATTATCTGGATAGTTAGTCATCCAATTCGCAGCCACTACCATTTGAATTGGATCAGATGATTGTTTGGCTTGTGGTTGAACTTGGCCGAAAACTACAACTGGAAAGGATTGTATTAACGTCACTAAAGTAAGAACACTTAAAAATCGACGCATAAATGTAAATTTAGAAAATAGCAGTACTGAAGAATAACACCAAATTTGTTTTACTCCAATCCGGAAATAAACAAAATTTTATTTGGTATGTTATCACCAATCTTCTTGGTATGAGCCAAGTCAAAAAAAGGGTGAATATGTATTATTTAACACGATATTTCACCCTTAAATCTATAAATTTTCGTAGGTTTCTATCAAAAGAAACATTGATTTAAACATCAAGCTAACTAAACTTGAGTTGCATCTTCCTGATTAATTTGCTGCTCAAGATTACTGATAGCACCATTTAAACCAGCAAGCTTTGTCTCTAAGTCATCACGCATTGCTTTGAGAAATCTCAATTTGCGCTCTAAACGATTTTTTCGAGAAACAGGCTCCCCATCATAGCAAGAGTTATACCAGAAATTAAAGGGAAACATAGCTACCTTTCCAAATAAAGCCTACTTAAATTCTGACGAAATTATTTTCAAATGAGGGGAAAGCAGATGGGAGGAAAACCGATCCAAGGTTGGTCATTAGTCATTAGTCATTAGTCATTAGTCATTAGTCATTAGTCATTAGTCATTAGTCATTAGTCATTAGTCATT
>NZ_JCACKS010000234.1:14634-39934 GCF_059505505.1 Pelatocladus sp.
GTCATTAGTCATTAGTCATTAGTCATTAGTCATTAGTCATTAGTCATTAGTCATTGGTCATTGGTCATTTGTTATCCCCTTGTCTCCCTTGTATTAGATCAGATTGGAAGGGGTGTGACAATACCCCAAAATCAAGAGGTTTATCGGTTTGTTTGACCTGAATACTTAAGTTTGGTAATCCCTCTAATTTTTCTAGAGGCGGAAGTTCTTGTTCCAAGAGTGGTACAAAAACTCTTAAACTTGTCGGTAGACACTCAATTTCAACTGGAGTTTTTCCTAAAACTTCACCATCAACAACAACTTTTTGAGGTGGGTCAGTTGTAATTTTAAATTTTTTAGCTCGTAGGTAGCCAATATCATTTCTTTCGGCTGGATTACCCGTAGAAGCAGTCTGAAACAAATGAAACGTAGCTGCGATCGCAGCTGCTCTATTAACCGGAGCTACTATAGTTAAATCCAAAAATCCATCATCTACAATCAGTCCTGCTGGTCCCTGCGCCAAAACGGATGTCGCAGGTGCAGCATTTGCTACTGTGACTGCTGCTGCACAAGTGGATATTACTTTATCTTCAGTTTCAATTTTTACATCAAATGACTGAAATTCACTTAATTGTTTAAATCCAGCGATGATATAAGCCAAGAAACCAAAACGATTTTTTGATTCCCGATCTGCTTTTTCCACGGTTTCTGCTTCAAAGCCAATACCTGAGAGCAGTACCATGGGATAACCGTTGCAAGTGGCAGTATCTACAATTCGTGTCCCACCCTGCAAAATTGTTTTGCAAGCACCTTCAATTGTGTCTGGTATTCCTAAAGCTGTGGCAAAAGCGTTTGCTGTTCCACGAGAAATAATGCCAAACGGAATATCACTACCCACCACAGCAGCAGCTGCTGCTGAGAGAGTACCATCTCCTCCAGAAGCAATAATGGCATCTACTCCCCTTTCCACTGCTTCGTGGGCTAGTTCATCGGCACAAATATCTTCAGTTGTGAAGTGGATATCCAGGTCAATTTCTGGCTCTAACAAAGCTCGAATCTGTGCCAGTTCTTGCTCAGAGTCACCCTGACCTGCAACTGGATTAAAGATGAGGCAGGCTGAACGTTTCATATATTGCGATTCATTTAAATATTAAAAGTTATCAAATTAATTTTTAGCGCATCTGTAGAATTAAAGCTTCCACCTTACGATAGTATTTTTAATACTGGTTACAAATAACAAAACTTGTAAAGATAAGTAAAGCTAAAAAAAGAAACTTAATAGCTATCGGCAGAGTGCAACGCCGAACGTCACCCACTGCGGTAGTCTAGATGAAGTGAATTTATCTCTGCCCTTTGACATAATTGATTTATGACATCAGTGGTTTCCAGTCCGAGCCGTACAATCCGCATTGGTTCTCGTAAAAGCCAACTTGCTCTGATTCAGACTTATTGGGTACAAGAACAACTGCAAAAAAGTTTTCCAGATATTAATTTTGAAGTCCACACAATGGCCACTCACGGCGACAAAATCTTGGATGTCGCCTTAGCCAAGATTGGTGATAAAGGACTGTTTACCAAAGAACTCGAACTGGGAATGATCAATCAGGAGATTGACTTTGCTGTTCATTCTCTCAAGGATCTGCCGACTCGCTTACCAGAGGGTTTGGTTCTAGCAGCAATTACAGAACGGGAAAATCCCGCCGATGCGCTTGTGGTGCATGAAAAGCACAAAGACAAACAAATTGACACCTTGCCAGAAGGGGCAGTGATTGGTACATCTTCTTTACGACGTTTAGCACAGTTACGGCATCAATTCCCCCATTTCGCATTTAAAGATGTACGTGGTAACTTGAACACACGCATGGCCAAGCTAGATGCAGGTGAATATGATGCTTTGATTTTGGCGGTAGCTGGGTTACAACGTTTGGGAATGGGCGATCGCATTCATCAAGTTCTCCCCAAAGAAATTTCTCTGCACGCCGTTGGTCAAGGTGCATTGGGTATTGAATGTCGGGCTGAAGATGCAGAACTGATATCCTTGCTCAAAGCTATTGAACACCCGGAAACACGCGATCGCTGTTTAGCAGAACGCGCTTTTTTGCGGGAACTCGAAGGTGGTTGTCAAGTCCCCATTGGTGTAAATACTGAAACAAATGGTATTAATTTAACATTAACAGGTATTGTTGCCAGTGTCGATGGTCAAAAAGTGGTCAAAGACACCATTTCTGGCGAAACCAAAGATGCAGAACAACTAGGCACACAACTAGCCAAGCAAATGCGAGGACAAGGGGCGCAGGAAATTTTGGAGCAAATCTTTGCCGAAATCCAACGTGGCTCTTAAATCAGTGAACAGTTATCAGTTGTCAGTGAACAGTTACATCTACTGAGAACTGGTCACTGATAACTGTTATTGTGATGGTATTAAGAAAAATTGCAGTTGCTAAATATGTATACCAGAATTAACTGGCAGTTTAGCAGAGTAAATTTTAACACGTAGGCAAATTCGGGGAAGCAAAAATTACCATGCGGATTCTATTTGTTGCAGCAGAAGCAGCTCCCGTTGCGAAAGTCGGCGGAATGGGTGATGTCGTTGGCGCACTACCTAAAGTTCTGAAAAAAATGGGGCATGATGTGCGGATTTTCATGCCTTACTACGGCTTTCTGCCAGACAAAATGGAGATTCCCAAAGACCCTATTTGGCATGGATATGCCATGTTCCAAGACTTTACAGTTTACGAAAGTGTTCTACCTGGTACTGATGTGCCACTGTACCTATTTGGACATCCAGCTTTTTGGCCTCGCCGTATCTACTCTGGAGAAGATGAACACTGGCGCTTTACTTTGTTTGCCAATGGTGCAGCCGAGTTTTGCTGGAATTACTGGAAGCCAGAGATTGTTCATTGTCATGATTGGCACACAGGTATGATTCCCGTTTGGATGCACCAGTCTCCTGATATCACCAGTGTGTTCACAATTCATAACCTGGCATATCAAGGGCCGTGGCGCTGGTATTTAGAGAAAATTACTTGGTGTCCTTGGTATATGCAAGGACACAACACCATGGCTGCGGCAGTGCAATATGCTGAGAGGGTGACAACTGTTTCCCCGACTTATGCTGAACAAATCAAAACAGCTACCTATGGCGAAACTTTAGAAGGTTTAATGTCCTTCATCAGTGGTAAATTATCTGGAATTGTCAATGGGATTGATACAGAAGTTTACGACCCCACAACTGACAAATACATTGCTCAAAACTTTACCACCGACACCATCGACAAGCGCAAAGCTAACAAAATCGCTTTACAAGAAGAAGTGGGGTTAGAAGTTAACTCGAATGCTTTTTTAGTGGGGATGGTGACGCGCCTAGTAGAACAAAAAGGTATTGATTTAGTGCTGAATATACTGGATCGGTTTATGTCTTATACCGATGCCCAGTTTATCGTATTGGGTACAGGCGATCGCTACTACGAAAGCCAATTATGGCAAATGGCATCGCGCTTCCCTGGACGCATGAAAACCTATTTACTTTATAATGATGCCCTAGCCCGTCGGATCTATGCTGGTTCCGATGCTTTCTTAATGCCTAGCCGTTTTGAACCCTGCGGTATTAGCCAAATGATGGCTTTGCGTTATGGTTCCATACCCATTGTCCGCCGTACCGGGGGATTAGTGGATACTGTATCCCACCATGTCCCCGCGCATCATAGTGGTACTGGTTATTGTTTTGACCGCTATGAACCATTAGATTTATTCACCTGTATGGTTCGCGCTTGGGAAGGCTTCCAATATAAAGATTACTGGCAAGATTTACAAAAACGTGGTATGTGTCAAGACTTTAGTTGGTATCGCTCTACTAAACAGTATGTGAAACTGTATCGCTCAATGTTAGGCTTGCCTGAAGAAGAGGAACAGCAACAAGCAGAAGCTGAACAACCTGATTTGGCTTTGCAATCTTAGTCATAATTTTGGGCTTGTAGAGACGTTGCACTGCAACGTCTCTACTGCAACGTCTCTACTGCAACATCTCTACAATTAATTTCCAGGCTTCAACTTGGGATAAGCAATACGTTTATGATGAAATTGTTGCCAAACTTCTACAAAAATTTCGGCAATTCTAGTCATTTCTTCGCGTGTTAGCCCTGAATCTACCAATTGCTTGTCTTTCCATCTGGCACGAAGAATATTATTAACCATCACCAAAGCTTGTTCACAACTAGCATCTTTGAGCGATCGCAATGCTGCTTCACAGGAATCTGCTAACATGACAATTCCTGTTTCCCGTGATTGAGGAATAGGCCCATCGTAGCGAAACTCTGCCTCATCTACTGTCAAGCTAGGATCTTCTTTAGCCATCTGTTGAGCTTGATGATAGAAATAAGCTATTTGCATCGTGCCTTGATGTTCTGGAATAAAAGCTTGAATAGAGGAAGGTAAACTGTGTTTTCTTGCCATTACTAAACCTTCACTCACATGCTTTTTAATGATGTCAGCACTATGCCAAGGGTCTTTTATTTCTGTATCATGCTTGTTTGGCCCCCCCATTTGATTTTCAATAAACGATTGAGGGTCATGCATTTTGCCAATATCATGATATAATGTGCCAGCCCTGATTAATTCAATGTTGCATCCTAATTCTTTAGCAGCAGCCTCAGCTAAAGTAGCGACAAATAGCGTATGCTGAAAAGTCCCAGGAGCAAGTGTTGCCAGTTTTTTTAATAAAGGACGGTTAGGACTTGCTAGTTCTGCCAAGCGAATCGGAGTAACTAAATCAAATAATTTTTCTAAATAAGGGCTTAACCCTAACGCCACAACACTCCAAGCTAAACCAGATAAGACAAAAAATCCTGCTTCTTTGAGTACAACATAAAAATAAGGGCCAAATGCTGCACCTAAGAAGATTTGAATCAGTAGGTAAACACCACCTTCAGTTAAAGCGATCGCCACACTTAAGAGTGCTAATTCTTCACGCGATCGCAAGCGATGGGCCATGCAACTGCCTAACAATCCTCCAGCAGCACCTGCCAATAGCGAAATTTTACTGATTTCTAGGCTCATGCCTAATAATGCTATCAGTAGCCCTACCACTGTCACACCCGCAGTTGCACCATAAAAGCTACCCAGCAATAAACCTACACCGCTCCAAGTTGTGTAAGGTGTACCCATTGTGAGTACCAAAGGCGTACTCAAAGTCAGCAACAATACCAACATGCGATCGCTTTGTCGCCATCGATATTTAATACTTCGTTCAACTAAAGTGAAAATTCCGACGCCACTGCTGACAGTTCCCGCCAAATATAGCAATCCCAGCCAGTTAATTTCCCGACGCAGCAGGTGATAATGTTCCAATATATCTAAATGCCAGCCTGTAATGCGATCGCCCTTGCGGATAATGACTTCACCTTGTTCTACAGCCACAACAACAGGCTTCACTTCCGCAGCCGCCATTGCTACTTGTAATTTGGTTTGTTCTTCATCTTGTTTGAGATTCGGTTCCAAAACATCCACTAGCAGTTTCTGGGCAAAAGATTCTGCTTGTTTTGGCACCAAGTTATGCACATGCAAATTGACTGCATTTTGTAAGATAGCAGGAGGTAGTCCTGGGGGTATACCTTGAGCTAAAATCCGCTCTGCACTTTCCTGAATTCCTCTTTGGGTTTTTGCCCACTCTTCATCAGATAAATTCAGGAAGAAAGTTGCTTCGTAGACACTTTTAGGGTTTTCACTCAGCAGTTGTGACAATTTGCTCGTGGCTTGGGTGTAGCCTTGGCGTGCTTGAGAAACTTTATCCAAGAGTGAAACCAATTTTTGTGTAGAAGTCTTCAGGCGATAAGCTTCTAATTCTGCCATTGCTTGTGTAAATTCCGCACTTTGGAACAAATCAATGGGTTTGACTTCTGGCTTGGAGTTTACGTTGAGTAAGGAAGGCTTTGACTCCGAGGAAGACACGGTACGCTCTGGATGTGATGGTATGGAAACATTTTCAGCGTCTCCAACTCTTGGCGTATTGAGATTTTGATTTTTTTGTTTTGTTTTGATGAAAATGTTTTTGAGTTTTTGAGTTAATACTCCTGATTTTTGTTCATTGGTATGTTCTAAAGCTACTAGCAGGGCTTGCCATTCTGAGTCAGCACAGGAGCGCAGATAACGCTGACTAGAAACGGACAAAATAAAAGTATCAAAAAAAGGAAAAGAACCGGCAGAAGCTCGAATTTCATTACCCCTAGCTAGAAGTTTTTGTAATTTAAGCTTGATTTGATTATTAGTGTTTTCATCAACCATCAACACTGGCACAAATGCTTTACTAACATCTTTGCGCCGTGCTTCTGTTTTGTTTGTATCTTCAATCAGGCTACTGTAGGGCGCTCGAATGGTATCTGGTGCAATAGTGTCCATCTTTAATTGGGGTTGGTTGTATAACTTTTGCCCCATTACACCAGTCAGAGACACCACTGCAATTATGAAAACAACAGGAGAAGATTTTCCAGGTAGACAACGAGTAGTTGCCTTTGAGTGTGGCGCTCTTTGTTTGTTATATTTGCCTTTCACATTTGATTTTGATAAATGTAAACGGTGTAGGGCTTTGGAAAGTCGCTTCCAGTGAATAAATCGCTGAGTCAACGATTGAAAAAATAGCTGCGTTTTCATCGTTTATGACCGCAGTTGCTTACTTGATTGATTGCTTTGGGGAAAAACACTTGAAGCCCGCTTGCCACAATTGCTACCTACATAATCCGAATTGAATTCTAATGTTTTCCCTTTATATAGTATATTTTTTTACTAAAAATTAATTTATTGTAATAGATAATTTTTATAGTTTATACTTCGCACGATAAGTAAAGTAGTCCCAATTAAAAAATTTGATCACTAATAATGAAAACCTCTTCCTTATCCTCGATCCCCAATCCCCAATCCCCAATCCCTGATCCCTGATTCCTATTTTCAACTCAGAAGTGAGATTAACGCAGTCGAATTACACGGGGAGCTGCGATCGCCTCTAGGGAGGCGTGACTTAAAATTATAGGCCATTCCGCTCTCACTTCACCTTGGTTCAAAGTAGAATGATACACTCCTGACCAAGTAGCCACAAGTATATCAGCTAATTTTAGCATCTGGGGTAAGTCGGTTGTTTGCCATTGTGCCGGACTATTTTTGACAAGTAAAAACCGCCAACTGACAGGAATACCTGTTGTAGCGTTATAGGCTCCTGATAAAGCAGCAGTAATTGTACTGAGATAAACCGAACGTGAGTTCACTTGAGTAGCTCGTAAAACTGAAAGGCGAAAGTCTTCTAAACTACTAAGAAAGCAGTAAAAAGCAATTCCTAGGTTATAATTGAGCTTTTCTTCTGTACAGAACTCAGCTTGTATTATTTCTAATCCAGCTTGTTTTTCTAACAAATTATGTAATTTCAATAAAATCTGTGGCACAGATGTGGTTGTTTCTCCCAAAAAGCCAATAATTTGCGGAATCAGGGTAGCGGGAGTAAGTTTTTCTGTGAAAGACTGAGCGATCGCATACCCTACTGCGAGAGTCCAATCTTCTATAACTGGGTCACTATGCCAAATTTTGACTATATTTAGCAAATTTTGTCGCAGTTTGACAGTATGTTCATGAAAAAACAATGTGACTGGTAGTGTGGACAAAATTACTTGTAATGAAGCGTGTATATTGTTTTCAATAATAATTCCTGATTGTTGTTGACGCCTACTCCAATCATCTAAATCAAATCTACCCAGTTCGATTAAACTTTCAGCACCCAGAATTATCATTTTTTGCCAATAGCTAGATGCAAACTTTTGCATCTGCTCGCCTTCCAAGGCTAAAATTTCCCCAATTAAAGCCCCTAGTATAGTGCCTCTAGTGCGGCTAACAAGAGAATAATGCATAAGTTAATGGGGATTGGGGATTGGGGATTGGGGATTGGGGATTGGGGATTGGGAATTGGGAATTGGGGATAGATTTTTCCCAATGACCAATTACCAAGCCCCTTTGGGGCGGGTGTGAGGGTGTAAGGGTGTAGGGGTGTAGGGGTATATATAGCCTCAAAGTTCACCCGTTCCAAGCCCCTTAATTCATTAATGGAAAATATAAAAAATATTAACCTACTTACGTAGTACGAGGTTAATGGTGTCCTTGTTTCAAGCCCCTCAAGAAGATTGATGGGGTTTCCCCTACACCCCTGTTGCTGACCAACTACTAACTACAAACCAAGTATATCTTGTCTTAAATAAGACGCTAATGCCTGTAATCCCAGGATATAACTTTGCGCTCCAAAACCACTAATTTGACCAATGGCAATTGGGGCAATATAGGAGTGATGACGGAACTCTTCTCGTTTATAAATGTTACTTAAATGTACTTCCACTGTAGGTAGATTTACAGCAGCGATCGCATCTCGCAATGCTACACTGGTGTGGGTGTAGGCTCCAGCATTAATCAAAATGCCTTGGTGTTTTCCCAAGGCATCATGAATCGCATCTACCAATACCCCTTCATGATTTGACTGCATGGTAAGTACTTTCACTGCCAGTTTTTGTCCTTCCGCTTCTAACTGGCGGTTAATTTCAGTCATATTTAAGGAGCCATAAATCCCAGGCTCTCGCCGTCCTAGCAGATTCAGGTTTGGACCATGCAGCACTAGAACGTTTAAGGGGCTTAATTTTAATTCCTGCACTTTTGCTCTCTTAGCGATGGCGCGAGCGATCATCTACAGGAATGGGAATTAGCTCCGGTTCCGGCTCTGCTTCTGGCCCTAAAAGGGCTTCAATCAGCTTACGGGCCAATTCCTTAACCTTTTCTAGCACCTTTTCAATATAGTCCATTGGACTGACCGCTCCTGAAATACTAACTCGATTTTTTCGGTTACCAGCTACGGAGAAACTTAGCTTTTTTTGCACTCTGGCTTTCGATCAGACAATTTATATTCCCGTACTCCGGGTTGAGCCACTTTATTAAAATTATAGTATTATTTTCTCCGTTATTTTTTAGAGTATCACATCCTTCACATAGACGGCTCATCTGACTAAAGATAGCTTTTTTTGAAAACAGGGGCAAGGGACTACAGGCTTGGGATATACGAGAAATGATTTTTTGACAGGTAAATATTATTAAAATAGAGCAAACAATAAAGCAGAGCAAAGGTCTATTTTCGTCAAATTAAGCCGTAATTATGGCTCTAAAACTGTTTTTCAAATAAATTACAAGTGGAGATATAATACCAACTTGAAAACTGATTGCGACATAATGAATAGCTCAAAAGTTTACCTGCTAGATATTTAATAAACCAAAATATTAAATCCAAAATCCCAAATCTATAAGAATTTCCGATAGATTTGTTGTAATCAGAGATTGTGGAACTTTTGTTTGTGTATTGAGAGCAATAGTCAGTAGGGGCAAAGCATTTGATAAGTAATATTTTCAGTTAGTTCATCAAAATATTACCTCAATGCTTCGCCCATACAACAGTCATTAGTAAAGACTGTGGACTATGCACCATTGACTATTAACAGTTATTCAGTCTTCATTATTGGGTATAAGTCCCCAGCAATTCGGTGGAAGGATTTGGTTGCGCTTATCTGACCCCCAAGATAGGCCTGATAACTGCGACAGCTACTGTTCACTCATTTAACTATTGCATTTAGCTAGTTTTTTTGGCACTTGTTGTTGACGATTTAGCTTTTGTTGATTTGCTACGAGAACTAGTTGTGGATTTAGTTGTTGATTTAGTAGTTTTGCGAGTGGATTTGCTGCTTGATGCTTTAGTTGCTAGCAACTCTAATGCTGTATCCAGCGTGATATTTTCTGGTGATGTATCTTCTGGGAGACTGACATTAGTTTTGCCGTGCTTGATGTAAGGTCCGTATGGGCCATTATAGATGTTCACAGGTTCGTTATCTTCTGGGTGAGTTCCCAATTCCCGTAAAGCTGTCTTAGATTTACTACTTGCACTGCGTCCTTTTTTCGGCTCAGACAATAACTCTAATGCACGATCAAAAGAAACTGTCAGTACATCGTCACCTGCTTTAAGGGAGCGATAGTCTTTACCCTCCTTGGCATTATGCACGACATAAGGGCCGAAGCGTCCCAAATTTGCTTGAATAGTTGCTCCTGTTTCTGGATGTGTGCCTAATGTCCGTGGTAGAGATAAAAGACCAACAGCCATATCTAAGGTGACATCTTCTGGCTTAACATTCTTGGGTAAAGAAGCTTGTTTTGGTTTAGGATTTTCCTCAGACTTGTCACCCAATTGAACGTAAGGTCCATAGGGTCCTATGAGTAAATAAATGGGTTCGCCTGTTTCGGGGTGACGTCCTACCTCGTCTGGTCCAGAGGTTTTTTGTCTGAGCAAGGTTTCTATCTTTTGGGGATCAAGATCAGCAGGAGTCAAGTCTCTAGGAATTGATGCTGTAATGACATCATCACCATTTTCAACTTCGATATAGGGGCCAAATTTACCAATACGGATTTTGGCGTCTATATTTTCTAGTTCAACAGTTCTAGCTTGGTTAGCATCAATCTGGTCTTCTTTTTGTTTGACTAGTGTTTCTAGACCTTGCTCTCCGAGATAAAATTTCTGCAAGTACGGTAGCCACTGAGCTTCACCAGTAGCGATATCGTCTAGGGTTTGCTCCATTTTGGAGGTAAAACTGGGATCAACGACATCACAGAAGTATTTTTCTAGCAGTTCAGTCACAGCAAAAGCAGTGAAGCTGGGGATCAAGGCATTATTAGTTAGTTGGGCGTAACCTTTGTCAATAATGGTGCCAATAATACTGGCATAGGTACTAGGACGTCCAATGCCTTCGCTTTCTAAGGTTTTGACTAAAGTCGCTTCAGTAAACCTAGCTGGGGGTTGGGTTTCGTGTTTGATTGTTTCTAAGTCTTGACAATCAGGATGTTCCCCAACTTTGAGGTCAGGTAAAATAATTTCTTGGTCTTCTAATGCAGCTTCGGGATCATCAGATCCTTCGACGTACGCGCGTAGATAGCCAGGAAAATCGATGCGTTTACCAGAAGAACGAAACCCAGCATCTTCCACTTGCAATTGCACCGTGATTTGGGTTTGGCGAGAGTCAGCCATTTGGCAAGCGACGGTTCGTTTCCAAATCAAATCGTAGAGTCTGAGTTCGCGATCGCTCAAGCCTGTTTCTTGGGGGGTGCGGAAGGTGCTACCCGCCGGACGAATGGCTTCGTGGGCTTCTTGTGCGCCTTTTGATTTGGTAGTGTACTGTCGCGCTTGGGGGCTAAGGTATTGCTTACCGTATAGTTGTTCTACACAGCTACGGGCAGCTGCTATAGCCTGTTCCGACAAATGCACTGAGTCTGTACGCATGTAGGTAATATACCCTTGTTCGTACAAACTTTGAGCGACCCTCATTGTATCTCTTGCCGAAAGCCGCAATTTGCGGTTTGCTTCTTGCTGCAAAGTGGAAGTCGTAAACGGTGGTGCAGGTTTGCGCGTGACTGGACGTTCTTCGATATCTGTAACTGTCCAAGTTTGATCACTCAGGCGTTGTTTGAGGGCTTCAGCTTCGGCTTGTTTGAGCAACACAACTTTGCGATCAGCGACTATTTTCCCTGTGTGAGAGTCAAAATCGCTACCAGTTGCTAGTCTGGTTCCTGCCAAGGTGACAAGTACAGCACTAAAGGACTGCTCTTTGCTCTTTTGTGTTGGCGAAGGGGTCAAAGTAGCTTTCAAATCCCAGTATGTCGCTTGTTTGAAAGCACGGCGTTCCCGTTCTCGGCTCACCAGCAACCGCACTGCTACGGACTGTACACGACCCGCAGATAATCCCCAAGCAATTTTTTTCCACAGCAGAGGAGACAAGGTATAACCCACTAGTCGATCCAGAATTCGCCGTGTTTCTTGGGCGCGAACTAACTGCTCGTCTATACTGCGGCAGTTTTGCAGAGCTTTTTTGATGGCTTCTTGAGTAATTTCATGAAACACCATCCGCTTAGTTGGCACTTTTGGCTTGAGCAATTGATACAAATGCCAACTGATGCTTTCACCTTCTCGGTCTTCGTCTGTTGCCAATATCAGCTCAGATGCGTCTTTGAGAGCGTCTTTGAGCTGGGTGACAACTTTCTTTTTGTCCTTAGGAACGACATACAGTGGTTCAAAGTCGGCGTCTACATTAACCCCTAGCTGCGCCCATTTTTCCCCTTTGACATTGGCGGGAATTTCGCTAGCCGACTGGGGTAGATCACGCACATGACCCATAGATGCTTCTACCCGATAGCTTTTTGGCAGGTAGTTGCGAATGGTACGAGCTTTGGTCGGAGATTCGACGATGACAAGAGTTGACATGGAAATTTAAAAAAAAGAATAGCTGCGAAGCTAAATAGTCACTAAACAGTCAAATTGAAATAATTGGGAGGTAAATGTCAAGATTATCAGTCACTAGAAGTATGTGATTTCATCCTCACACAAACTACTCGCAAAGTAATCCCCTAAAATTCCAGCGTCAGGCATTTGCCATGTCCGCAAGTAGTATTTCCCAAAGGGTGGGGTAAGCACAACTGCGAATTTCCAGTTATTTCAATCTTTAACTTATCTGAGGCATATTTGGCGACTATTATTTTGAAAATTGCAGTTTTTGAGTAATGGTCAATGCTCGATGCCCACTCCAAGCACACCTCACACTCCACCCTATCCTACAAGAACGCCTGAGATCGAACCAGAAGCTTCAACTAACCCCGCAAGGAGTCCCAGACCGTAATCTCTGATTCGGTGTGTGGAGGAATTGCGGGATTGATTTGTTGCGTCCTCCAACCAATTTTGGGCGTAACCCGAAGAGAAAGGAGGGAAGTCAGTGTAGGTAGTTGACTAGAGCATGTCTATACTCGTTCCACCTCTCCACCTTACCCATTTCTCCATTTTTCTACTCTTTTCTCTAGGTTGTGGCAAAATTAAACTAAATTTTGTAAGAATCTGTAATGCAAATGCGGTCTGCGTATGATTCAGTGGGAGAAAAAGACATGCAACCAATTCGTCAAGGCGATGTGATTTTACTGCCTGTACAGCACACCATACAGCAAATCGAAGGACAAAAGCTACCACATTTAACTTTAGCGGAAGGCGAAGTCACCGGACACAAGCACTGCATCATTGAGGGACAGGCGGAATTATACGAAAAAGATCACACTCTCTACTTGCGTGTCTATTCAAAAGAGGCAACGCTTGCTCACGAAGAGCATAAAGCGATTTCTATCCCTCAAGGTACGTGGATGATCCGAATTCAGCGAGAATATCAGCCTCAAGGTTGGCGATATGTAGCAGATTGAAAAGCATTTTTCGTATATTGCATGATTGCTGTTGGAGTTTTTATTATTGCAAATCTTTCATACATGTTGCATGGTTATACACCATTAGTTTTATGGTGCATTGAAAGTCTATTTTTATTGTTGTGAGCAAACCTTTTTAATACGGAATTTTAGAAAAATTAGGTTAGTAACCCAAATTGCAGTTTGATATCACAATTTGGGGGTTATGGAGACCGTAATTTTACGGTCTCCATAAAGTTGAAATGTTAATCAATTTGTTTTATCCAATCAGTATTGGAACTAAAACACAAAAATTATATTTTAATCAAAAAGTTAGTTGAATTTCTAATATAGAAAAGGCTTTATTTAGCATCTTACTTAAGCGACGTATTTTCAGAGTATGGCACTGTGACGCGAGTTCAACTTCCCACGGATCGGGAAACGGGTCGCTCACGAGGTTTTGGTTTCGTAGAAATGGAATCGGAAGAAGCAGAAACGGCTGCTATTAATGCTTTGGATGGTGCCGAATGGAAAGGTCGCGTCATGAAAGTTAATAAAGCCAGACCACGGGAGGAAAAAGGCGGGCGTTCCAACGGTAATAGCTGGGGAAAAGCTAACACTGGTGGATACTCTCGACGCTATTAAGTTTTGAATGAACTTATAAAGCTCAATCTGAAGAGCAATTGCCAAAAGGCATAAATTATAACTATTCGCCAAGCGCAATATAATAGACATCTCCAGAAATTAATTCTGCGTTACCCAAAATCCTTGTAGAGACGCGAAATTACCCTGGGGGATCTTGCTACGCGTCTCTACATTAGTTTTCACAGAGGTCTAATTACGCCAGAACAGCAGATTCAGTTATATACTGGTCTGCTTATTATTTTGAAATTTGTTAGTGGATAGGGGCGAACGGCCGTACTCTATGAGAAGCCGTGCAAAGCGCGTCTACGCTCTTGCAGTGGTTATAAAAAATCAAAAATTAACAACCAGCTACTAACAACCAACAAATAACAAACTTAAGGATAAATTAATTTGATGGTATTGATCTCGTAATACAGACATATTCGCGAAACTTTAGTTAAAAACACAATAGAATTAACACAGTTGATTCCTTAAATGTCTAATAGCCAAAACCTATACAGCTCATGGATTTTGCTAATGTTGCATCCCAGTTGAATGCTGGAACGATATTACCAGAGGGAATTGTCATCATCACCCTCTTGGGGGTTTTGATAGTGGACTTGATTTTGGGGCGCAGTTCTTCACGCTGGATTGGATATCTGGCGATCGCAGGTTTGTTTGCTTCCATAGTCGCCCTCTATTTTAAATGGGATAATGTCAATCCCCTATTCTTTGCCGGTGCTTTCAACGGTGATAACCTCAGTATTGTCTTTCGCGGCATTATTGCTTTGTCCGCAGCTGTGACAATTTTGATGTCAATTCGTTACGTTGAACAAAGTGGCACCCCTTTAGCGGAATTCATAGCGATTTTGCTGACAGCTACCTTGGGAGGAATGTTTTTATCAGGGGCGAATGAACTAGTGATGATTTTCATCTCGCTAGAAACCTTGAGTATTTCCTCTTATTTGCTGACTGGTTATACCAAGCGCGATCCCCGTTCTAATGAAGCAGCACTAAAGTACCTGTTAATTGGTGCTGCGAGTACAGCAGTATTTTTGTATGGCGTTTCTTTGCTGTACGGTTTGTCTGGTGGACAAACAGAACTTAGTGCGATCGCTAATGGTATCGCCACAGCTAACTTGTCTCAATCATTGGGTATAGTGATTGCCCTGGTATTTACCATTGCAGGTATTGGCTTTAAAATCTCCGCCGCACCCTTCCACCAGTGGACACCAGACGTTTATGAAGGCGCACCCACCCCAGTCATTGCCTTTTTGTCTGTCGGTTCCAAAGCTGCTGGTTTCGCCCTGGCTATTCGTTTGCTGACAAATGTTTTCCCTCTTGTCGCCGAAGAGTGGAAGTTTGTCTTCACCGCCTTAGCTGTGCTGAGTATGGTGTTGGGTAACGTCGTCGCCTTAGCACAAACCAGTATGAAACGGATGTTAGCTTATTCATCCATTGCCCAAGCAGGGTTTGTGATGATTGGCTTGATTGCTGACACCCAAGCAGGATACGCCAGCATGATATTTTATCTGTTGATCTATCTGTTTATGAACCTGTGCGGCTTTACTTGTGTGATTCTCTTCTCTCTGCGGACGGGAACTGACCAAATTGCTGAATACTCTGGTTTGTATCAGAAAGATGCACTGTTGACTTTGGGATTAAGTATTTCCCTGTTGTCGTTGGGTGGTATTCCGCCCTTAGCTGGGTTCTTTGGAAAGATTTACCTATTCTGGGCTGGTTGGCAAGCTGGTCTTTACTGGTTAGTTTTGTTGGGGTTAATTACTAGTGTTGTCTCCATCTACTACTACATTCGCGTAGTGAAAATGATGGTGGTTAAAGAACCCCAAGAAATGTCCGACGCTGTGAAGAATTATCCTGAAATTCGTTGGAATTTGCCTGGGTTTAGACCTTTGCAAGTGGGTTTGATAACTACTTTGATCGCCACTACAATTGCTGGAATTTTGTCGAATCCATTATTTACCTTGGCTAACAATTCCGTCACCGATATTCCAACTTTGCAAGCTAAAACAGTTGCTAGTACACAAGTAAATGTGATTTCTACTGAACAAACCGAGGGGCTGTAGATTTTATTGCAAATACTTGCTCTGTTTAATATTTTGCAAAAAGACGCCTGACAAAAATGTCAGGCGTTTTTGGATCAAGTGTTGGTGTACGGAAGTTTGAGAAGTTTTTGAGAGAAAGTTATTACAACTTGTTGCCAAAGGGTTGCTGTTTCATGTAAACATTGAAGAAATTGAAGTAACTCTTCAATGACAGGAGTTTTGCGTAAAATCTCAATATTGAATTTTAGTTGGTAAATATAATAACTAGTATTATACGCACTAAATTACTTGTGTAATTTTATTGACAATTAACCTTACTACTCTGTCAAGTTTAAATTGATGGATAAGAAAGTTCGTAGTAAGCACTTAAGTCCTTATTTTTTAAGCACTAAAGTGCTTACTACAAAGCCTTAATTCAAACTTGACAAACCACTACTCTTCCAAAACTTCTATCAAGTCCTCAATTGTGACATCAAAAGCAAGAGCTATTTTATACACTCAATTTCAAACTCAAAGTCAAATACTCATTTGTTAAGAAAAAGCAGTTAATTGATATTAGGTATTGTGAACTTAGGAAATTGCCACCTATGACTAATACCAATTACTAAACGAATAACAATTATATACGGGTAAGAGCTGCTATTTTAGTCAGCTTATCTGTATTCAATCCCTTTAGTTCATCGAGATGTAGCCAACCTTCTTTAACCAAGTTCGCAAATACAAAGATGAGAACTGAATATCTGTAGTCGTACTTACCATCTATCTCGTGTCTCCTTGCACTTAAGAAATTGTGTAATTGCCATATATGATCAAGCTCTGCGATCGCACTTGCTTTTTCGCGAACTTCCTTGATCAAAGTATTGATTTCTCGCTCATAAGCTCTCTCGAAGGCTTGTTGAGCTACTTCTTTCTCAGTCTTAGACCACTCAGCGTCACTCACTTGCTTCATTAACCCTAAAATCTATATGGTCATTTTTTATACTAACTTGTGCCATCTATCTCAAATAACGGAGCGCCCTTACTACAGAGCGCTCACGCAATTAGTCAGGCTTACTTACACTGAGCTTTCCCTACCGAACTAAATTCAAAAGTTCTTTAGGAGAAGCCAGCAAATCAATTGCTACAAAGAAAATCTTGCCTTTAGGATTGAGCAAGAATCGCCAAGCCATATTCATTCCCACAGCAGCACCAAACCACGGAGTTTGTACTTTACCAGTGACTTTCACTTGGGTGTAGCCATCTTCTGCGGGTTCCGCAACGCCTCGCTCCGGCATTAATTTGAGGTTTTGACATTCCTCATTAAAAAATCGAAGAATCGCATCTCTACCAACAATTGGTTTTTGGAAAGGAGGTTGCAGAGCAGCATCAGGCGCGAACAGATCAATCAAAGCTCCAAAGTCATTGGCATTTAAATTGTCCATATAACTCAGCACCGTTGGATTGTCAATGCCTTCAATGGTGACTTGAGTTCGCTGTGATACTTCTTTGGGAGCAACAACAGGTTCAGTAACTTTGCTATAGTCACCCAACTTGCTTGGATCAAACCCCATATCTACCACAGCACTGCGTAAGACTGTAATTTGTTGACCCTGATCCAGTTCTCTAACTGCTTGCAGCACTGCTGAAGCATTAGCAGAAAGCTGATAGCCTGCTGGGATTGGAGCAACGATACCCTGATCCATCCATTGTCCAAGCTGAAACCAGAATCCTAGCTTGATGTTTGCAGACCAAGTAGCGTAAGTACGGCAAATCGGTGTATCAGCATGGTTTGCTAGGTCACACATAACCTGCGTTTGCTCAGAGAAAGTCATTTGCCGAATTTGATTCAAGGTTCCTTCTGCAAACTGCATACTAGCAGCCCCTGGAGCCGCAATCGTGATAGTTTTACCCATCTCAAGATAAGCGAACCAAGTCCATGCTAGTTGGTCTTCAGCACTGAGCTGATTGAATCTAGCGATCGTGGCTGGTACTGCATCAGCAGATAGAGTTTTTGGGAAAATACCACGGGCTGAGTCAATAGTAAACGGCATAAAAAAATTTACCTTACTAGGTTTGCAACTGGCAAAAACATAACAAGGAGAGCATTTGGGTGATATAACTTATCTCTCAATCATTAAAGTATCATAAAATATTACAAAAGTTAACAAAAAGTAACTTGCATTTAACCAATTCCGCGCAATGCTAGCAGAGGTGAACATTTGTGCAACGATCAACGAGCCAAGGAACTAGTACTGGACTAATGATTTTGTACTAAGAGCTACCCTACGGATTCTGCGAAGCAGTACAGCCCTTAAAGTAGCTATTGCGATCGCTCGCAAAAAGTAAGAGATTTATAACAACTATTGCAATCAAAAAGTGTATAAATGTGAATTAACTACTAGATTCAGCTACTTAACAAACTGTTCTAGATTTTATGCGAGGTAGATAATGCATACACAAGCTCATCCTTCGGTTTGGCAAAAGACAGCCCAGATAACTTTATCTAAGCCTGTGCAAGCAACACTTTATGTCTCACTCTCTGCTTTGACACTTTGGACTGTTTACTTTAGTACTCTGAGCGCAGTTCACAATAGCGCCCACTCTTTGCGTCACCACACTTTGATGGTAAGTTGCCACTAAAATCTACTCGCATCGCCTTGCAATAAATAAACTCAGGGTGAAAATGTCAAAATTTAAGTTTTCTGCACTCATCAGTTTTGCTTGTCTGATGAGTGTGGTTTTATATAGTTTAATTGGCTTCTCGCAGTCGCCTCAGCCAACTATACGGTTAACAACAGAACCACCTGTTAATCAGATATTACCTTTTGAAGCTGAAGCTAGTTCACCTCAATCACCTGTAAAGCTGAAACTGCAAGCAGTAGATGGTGCAGGTAAACCTTTAGAACAAGCCAAGATAAACCTGAAGATTTTAACTCCATCCAAAAATCCTTGGTTCACGACGGATTTTCCTATTGTGGAAGGTACAAAGCTTCTGGAGATGACTGCCAATGCCCCTAAAGGTGAACTGCAATGGCAGCAAATGTTACCAATTCGAGGTAAGTATCACTTCCAAGTTAATGTTACTCCTAATGTGGCAAATGCTTTCAACCCAATTGAACAAACTCTGACACTCTCAGTAGCAGAAAATTGGGTGAAGTTTCGCAATTTCGGTATTTTAGCTGTAATTTTATTGGTTGTCGGATTTGGTGGTGGCTGGGTGATTGGAGGACAGCAAAAGATTCAACCAGGAGAAATTGCACCTGAACGAGTACGATTATTGTTGAGTGTGGCAATGATAGTGGCAATAATTGCCATGTTAGTGATTAACCTGAGTGCAAAAGTTGCCCATTCTCATACGATCCAGCATACACCTAGCATCAGTGACTCTGGGATAGTACAGCAAGGTGGTTTGCAGGCACAAATTTTGGGAGATAAGAGTGCAACTGTGGGACAAACTGCCACATTGGGAGTGAAAGTTATTGATCAAAAAACTAATCAGCCTGCCAAGGATATACTTTTAAACATCAAAACCACCCAACTAGAAAATGGATGGACTGCTTTTTCCTACAAAGCTATTCCAGATACCACAGGGCAATTTACATGGCAGCAACAGTTTTTTGATGGCGCACCCCATAAACTGGAAATAGAAATCTCTTCTTTGACGAATGCAGTTCGTCAATTTTCACCTTTACGACTAGAAAGAGAAATTGAAGTAGAGGGAGTTGCACCACCTCTAATAACCCGATTTATCGCTCTAAGTTATATGACTGTTATTGTCATATTTGGTGTATTAATTGGTTTAGGGCTACGCCAAAATTTGACATCCCAAAACTGAACTGATGGTCTAATTATAGATATTTTGTAATAAATAGAGATGTTGCAATGCAACATCTCTATTACTTTATATATGCCTTCCCTAATTATGCGATCGCATTCACTTTAAGATTCTAATAAACCACAGGTGCTTGACCACGCAAAGCACGTAGAGCATTCATACAATAAGGACAATCGCAACCAAATGTAGCGAGTGCAGCATCGCTTTCATCTTCAGTAAAGTTTAGCATTGCTACCTTATCGTTTGAAAAATTGACTGCATTGAATTTAGATGCAGTAGAATAACGGGGATCTACTTTGGAAGTCCGCATACACACAAAGCGATCATAACTAACGTGAGGATGTCTGATGCACGCTTCTCCGTCTTTGAGACGAATTACTGGTGAAGCCGCATGAGCAGGATTTACTATTCCGATTACAGATAATAAAGAAGTGAAAATGGTAGGGCTGGCAAGCAAAGCTAATGCTAATTTCTTATTCATGATCTTTCCAAAAAATGAACTTGCTGAACGCTATAAACTATGAGCTTAAGTTTTCAGCGTTAACAAAGATAATAATCAAAAATTACATTAAAATCTATATTTTATGCAACTTTCAATATTTTTATATCAGAAAAATAAATAATATTTTCAATACAGAGAATAACGAAAATCATGCCCACAAAAAGAGCATGAAAATCCATTATCTAATCTCCGTTGTTCCTTATTTCCAGAGGGAAACCCACCTTCTCCAATCCCTGTTCACAATTTTCAAGAGAGTAAACAGTTGCTGTTTTTACTAACTAGCTAAATAGCAACTAAGTTTATTCTGATGTCTTCTTAGAGTATTCAGAGCTTTTTGTTCTAATTGTCGCACTCTTTCCCGACTCATTCCAATTCGTTCACCAACTGCTGCTAATGAGAGTTCATTTCCATCAACTAAACCAAAGCGTAAAGTCAATATTTCCTGTTGTTGAGGAGGTAATTTGGATAACAGGTTTTGAATATCTTGATTAAGAGATTTTTGGATTGTGTAGTTTTCAGGAGACAAACCATCGTCTTCTAACATCTCCTGTAATTCTGTGTCTAATTCTGTCCCAACTCGCATTTCTAAAGAAATAGGTTGACGTGCAGAAAGCCAGTGTTGTCTAATTTCATCAGGTTCTAAATCAAGTGCTTGGGCAATTTCTGCTGTGCTGGGGGTACGTCCTAATTTCTGAGATAATTCTCGTTGAGTAGACTTAATTTTGTTTAGTTTTTCAGTGATGTGAATAGGTAAGCGAATTGTACGTCCTTGTTGTGCGATCGCTCGCGTCATAGCTTGGCGAATCCACCAATAAGCATAAGTCGAAAATTTATAGCCCTTTGTTGGATCAAATTTCTCAATTCCTCGTTCTAGACCTAAAGTACCTTCTTGAATTAAATCTAACAAGTCTAGATTACGTTTTTGGTATTTTTTAGCAATAGAAACGACTAATCGCAAATTAGCTACTAGCATTTTCTGCTTGGCTTGTTGACCTTGATTTAACAAATCAAGTAATTGCTCTTCACTCATTTTGAGACTATTTGCCCACTCTTGTAGTGTGGGTTCACGCTTTAACTGCAATGCCAATTTATCCTGTACAGCTAGTATAGCTATCATCTGCTGTACTTGTTTAGACAAAAAAACCTCTTGTTCATAATTCAGTAGAGGAATACGCCCAATTTCATGAAGATAAGTACGTACCATATCAAACTGAGATTTAGAGTTTTTAGTTTTAATATGAGCTTCTTTTTTTGGAGGTATCGTATTATTCATAAATTGTTGTAGAAACTAAAACTCAATACTTGGAAGTAATGTTGTGCATCAAACTTTTATCTACCAGAGTACTAGTACCGCTTCGTGGAAATAAACATACCATTTAAAATGACGTAAAAGCCCGCAATACAATTCTTTTGAATTCCCCGAAGGGGGTTGACTATTGAGTACATAAACACCAGCTTGATGTGAATATGTTTAACTTAAAACCCTAATGTTTCACAGATGTGTCAAACTATTGAAGAATAGATGTCAGCAACAGGGGTGTAGGGGTGTAGGGAAAACCCCATCAATCTTCTTGAGGGGCTTGGTCAAAAAATTTTAAATATAATCAAATAAAAAATCAGACGGAGATGGAGTCTCTATCTGAAAAAATCTGGTATTTTATAAAACTCAGTATAAATGGTATTAGCTAGAAAGCTCCAACTCTACCAACAAGAATATAGAAAGTTTTGGCGATTAAAAATAAGTCATATAAGGGATGCCATTTCTTCTGGTATTGTAAGTCTAGATCGACAATTTGCTCAAAGTCTTTTACATGGGAACGACCACTTGTTTGCCATTCACCAGTTAAACCGGGTTTAACATTTAAACGTTGCCAGTGGCGTTGATTGTAGTGTGCTACTTCGTCATTTGTGGGTGGACGTGTTCCGACTAAACTCATTTCACCGACTAGGACATTCCAAAATTGTGGTAGTTCGTCTAAGCTGGTGCTTCGCAAAATTCGCCCGACCTTGGTTACTCGGAAATCATTCTTATTTTTAAATATAAGTCCGTTAGCTTCGTTTTCCACTAAATACTTTAATTGTTCAGCTTCAGAAAGCATTGAGCGGAATTTACGAATATAAAACGGACGTCCGTGTAATCCGTAACGTTTTTGTGTGAAAAAAATGGGGCCAGGACTGTCTACCTTAATGGCGATCGCAATCGGTATAAATACAAGAGCTAATATAAATAACCCAATTATGCTACCCAGAATATCTAAGCAACGCTTAAATTTGGACTTTGCTGAGAGGTGGGTATAAAAAGATAAGTCCCATGTGTTAGAGGTTGCACCTTCAACAACGGTTGTAAATGGTATTTCGTACATTGTCAAGCCGAGTGTTGAGTAAAGAAAGTGTTTTTATGTATCTTAATATTTTGACTATAGACTCAGTTTTATTATAAAAATGCAATCACAACCGTATATTCACTTAATCTTCATTTATTTGATCGGGATCATCATTTTTTATAAATTTCACATAAAGCACATTTAATATATCTTATGGTCGATGAAAAATCATTTTAGATGTGGATAGTAGAAGTAGTTGTGTTAAAATTTGCTATCAACTGAGTGTTATTATTGAAACATTCAGTTTTCCCGGATACTTAAAAATATCAGCCTAGAATTTTCCACTGAAATATTGAGATTAAAGTTAGAGAAAGAAGAATTTGCTTTGTATAAAAGGCAAATTAAATACTAAAAACGTGCAGTAAATCTGGCGTTTGCTTTCTCTCAAAGTCAAAAATGATATTCCGTGGTGGATAAAAATGATACTTTAGTTTTTTATCGTGTCGAGTTGAAAGTTTGTACTTCAGGGGTGTAACTTATCTTAGTTGAAGTCTGGAAAAATCCCAGACTAAGATGAAAAGTGGCAACGGCTGCTGTATTCAACTTATTTAAAAATTAAGCAACAAGAAATTTAGTGTAATGCGATCTCAAGATTGAGGAGCGAGATAAATGGTTATAGCAGGGGCAGAAATAAAAGTAGGTCGCTTAGAATCAATTGTTGAGCAAATTGGGGAAGCTGTACTCGCTACTACAGAAACTATCGAGCGTTTAGCTCAAAGAGTGGATAATCTCAGCACCCAAGTTGAAGAACAAGGAAAACAGTTGCAGCAGCAAGGCTATCAAATTTTAGCTTTATGTGATGCAGTACAAACTTTGGCTGAAACACAGGACGATTCATTGCAAAGAATATCCCTATTGACAAAAAATCTCGACCGTCTGATGCAACTAATTGAAGCACCAGAAGACAGTTGAACAGTGAACAGTTATCAGTGAACAGTTATCAAATTGGTAACTGATAACTGATAACTGATTTATACTTTCAACTGGGTAATTGCAATTTTGCCTGAAAAACAAACATCAACATCACTCCCAGGAGTGCGATCGCGCTGTTGATATACGCCAGCATAATGAAACTCATCACCTTCTATGCGGTAGTTAATGGGTAATGGTTTAGTACAAGGTTGACAAAATACAACTTCTGGATCAGGTTCTCCTGGTAAAAGATGGGGTAAATTCACGTTCCAAAAGCTTCCCGGTTCCAAAGGACGGTTGAGTAAATCAGCTAAAACATTTGCTGTCCACCCTGCTGCTACATCCCAATCAACATTGAGTTTACCTTTGCGATAGTGCGATACTGCAACTCCAGGAATACCAAGCATTGCTGCTTCCCGTACCGCCGCAACAGTACCAGAAATATAAGCATCTACTCCTAAATTACCACCAGCGTTGATGCCAGAGATGACAAATTTGACATGCTCACAGATATGTGTAACCCCTATTCTCACGCAATCAGCAGGAGTTCCTGCAATAGCATACTCCTGATCTGAGCGATGGTGAACGTGTATCGGTTTAGTTGTGGTTACTTGATGACCACAGCCAGAGAGATGATCTTTAGGAGCAGCTATGATTATTGATAAGGGAGTACTGGGTGCTGGGTATTTGCCATTAAACACTTCTAAACTGCTAATACCAAGTTTGTTTACAGCTTCCCGGAGTGCTTGGATACCTGGGGCGTCAATACCATCATCATTAGTGAGAATTAAGGTCATAATATTTTGGCAATATCCAACTTTTTGATTTTCTCTGTTTTACCTCTCTAGTTGCTGTTTGTGTATATATAGCAATCATAAATGAGTTGGTGTTAAGCCCACAATTTTTTGTAGAGAGGCGTAGCAAGATCCCGCAGGGTAATTTCGCGTCTGGTACACACCAATTTTCTGTACTAAAAATCCTTATACCAAGCGTATTGGTTGATAATCGCTATAATTGCTTAATTTGACTATAATAAACTGCCTAAAGAGTCCATAAATTTTTAACTTAATGAAAATTTCATGAAAATTACCAAAAAAACTCATATTCTCACCAAAAAAAGTTTGTAAATTGAGAATGAGACTAAAATGATTATTTGCATCAAAATGCTCTTGGGAGTATGTAAAATTTTTGTAAAGCGTTTTTGCACATCATGATTACAGCAGCATTGACAATCTGCCTGCAAGTAAGCCGTCACAGTAATCGAGGAAGTGCTTATTTATTTTCCCTGAAATTCAATGTGATAGCGGAAGTTGGAGAAACTCCACCTTGAGATAATTTTATTAATTGCAAATACTAAAGTAATTATATCAATTACATATTTAGCAATCCTTAAAAACATGTGGGCTTTTGAGAAAAGATAACTGGTAGTTTTTTTGAGTGATTGTTATCTGAAAAATAATAGCCCTGACGCGACACTTAATCAGTTAAATAGGATTGTAACAAAATATCCAAATGGTAGGGTGTGTTATGCCGCAGGTTAACGCACCGCCACGCCAATGATATCAACTGGAGCATCCCAAATGTTCCAAAAAAACTGCCTGAGATTGAAATCACAATCTCATAGCTAAAGTAAAGCAAAGTTTAAACCCTTTGCTAATAGCGCAAGTCGTTTTCAGACGACTTCATAAAATCAAACAGTAGACCTCTTGCAAAAATATTTTTACCCCACCCTAACCCTAAGCGTAAACGGGGA
>NZ_JCACKS010000235.1:0-39905 GCF_059505505.1 Pelatocladus sp.
TCTCATGATGTAATCTCTTTGTACTTCAATTTGAAGTGCGGAATGTGGGTTTAAAAATCCCAAAATATAAAAGGTGTGAGTCGAGTTTTTATGTTGTATCGTATTGTTTTTGTAATTATTTCATTGTTCCTAAATATTGGAGTAACTCAATTTGTACAAGCACAAGAACAGAATTCACAAACTCAAACCAATCAACAAACTCAAGAGCAGAATTCACAAACTCAAACTAATCAACAAACTCAAGAGCAGAATTCACAAACTCAAACTAATAATCCAGACAATAACAATAAACCTGGACTTGAGTCTGAACCTGACTTACTTCCAAGAGCTATAAAATTATCGATTGTGAATGGCGTAATTGAGTATTTGCAAAATACTAAACGAGTTACCATCGGATTGGAATGGTCTTTATTACCTGCTGATGAAATTTTACTAGAATCAGCAAGAGAATACTATGAAAAAGACGAACCAATAACCTGTTCAATTGGTAATGATAATCTTGGTAAATCAAATAAGTGGATTGAGAATCTATCTGAAAAATGTCAGCAACGTTTGCGTGAAGCATTAATGGTATCGGATCTCAAAACTTTAAATTCTGATCCAAATTCTCAGATAAAATTTCAAAAATATTGGAATCCTGAAGAAAATGGAGATGGTGTTCAGCTAGTTAGACAAGGATCTATCACAGCATCGGAGTATTTTGGTCTTCTGCGAGATAATATCCAAGTTACAAATTTATTGCAGAGTAAAGGTATTTCCTATTCTTTTGATGTTAGTGGAGCAACACCCCAAGGACAATTTCCCCGCATTAGTGATCAAGACATTACTTGGGATATGAAAATTTATAGGTTTGCTGTTGCACGTCCCCAGAATCAACCTATATATATTTATCGCTTTGTTGTCAAAGCTATTATAGAACCATTTAACCTCACTTTTGTGAAAGCGGAAAAGACAGATGCTAATTTGAACGTTGCAATTAGTTTTAAAAAAGGGGAAGAAACAGTAGGATTAAGTAATCGAAAGCTAATCGCTGAACCGATTCCAATAGAAATTAAAATGGCAAATGGTCAGCAAGCCAATTTAAAAAAAATAGAAGACGCCAAAGCTTTTACACAATTAAATACTGTTTTGAGTTTTTTCGGAAGTCCTGATTTAAGTCAAATAGTAAGTAATAATTTTTTGGGAGGGACTAATAACACTAGCATTATTACAGGTGGCTTGATTAATGATAAAGTAGCACAACCACTTATTGGAGTTAATCTAGATCTACTAGATTTAGGTAGTTCTAAAGCTGGTGGTTTATTCGGAATAGGATTAACTGATAATAACTCTCTGTATATTGGGCCTAGTTTCCAATATTCTATTCTTACCTTGTCGGCTGGGGCGAGAATTTTCGACAAAAAAGACTCTACAAGAGTAGAGCCAGCAGGTGTTATATCTTTTGATTTATCTCAAGTAATTGGTGGTAAACAACAAAATCGCAAGATTGAGCTTGATAGGAGCAAAGTTGGTGGAGACTGGGGAAAAGCCAGTGAAGAAATTGTCAAGAATTTAGCACTTGTAGATTGGGGAGTCACCCAAAATCCGAACATTCAGCAATCTTTGGTGCTAGTTAGAAAAAAAGATTGTGTAGGTAATGAAATTCAACCCAATGAATATGCTGAACTTCCAATTAAGATTAGTATAGGAGAGAAACCTAGCTTGAAGTTCATACCTCAAGGTAAATATAAATATCAAGGACTAGATAAATTACCGCTTATATATGAATTACATGATGATGGTGTCCCTGTAAACAAAGATGCCGAGATTAATTTTTGCCCTACTGGAGAAACCCAAACAGTAAAAAGGATTCGCTTGAGTGTAGAAATGGTTAATCGGTAAACTCTAAATTAAATCACCAAACAAGGTAAAAGTAAAAATTAAAAAGGCAAAAGAAAGAAAAAGAAATTTTGGGTTTTGCAGTCCCTAAGTTTATTTATGAGGATAATCTTTTTACTTTTTAATTGATTTGCTGTAAACTAAACCTGATTATTGTCATTTTCCTGCCGCATTAAATCTCATCACAGCAGTGGAGAAGTAATCATGTTAACGCGTCAGCTGGGAAAAAACGGGCCGAGTATATCAGCAATCGGTCTTGGATGTATGGGTATGTCGGATTTCTATGGACCAGCAGATCGAGAAGAAAGTATCGCAACTATTCATGCTGCTCTCGATGCAGGTATAACATTACTAGATACTGGTGATTTCTATGGAATGGGTCACAACGAACTGTTATTGCATGAAGCACTGACAGGACGACGACGGGAAGATTTTTTTATTGCAGTCAAATTTGGAGCGTTGCGATCGCCTGATGGTAATTTTATCGGTTTTGATGGTCGTCCTCAAGCTGTAAAAACTGCACTTGCCTATACATTACAGCGATTAGGAACCGATTATATCGATCTTTATCAACCAGCTCGTCTCGATCCCACAGTGCCGATTGAAGATACAATTGGGGCGATCGCCGAAATGATACAAGCTGGATATATTAGATATGTCGGATTGTCCGAAGCAAGTGCAGACACACTGCGACGCGCACATGCAACTCATCCGCTTACCTGGTTGCAAATCGAATACTCACTTCTCAGTCGTGGAATTGAAAAAGAAATTCTCCCGACTGTGCGAGAATTAGGTATTGGCGTCACCGCTTACGGCGTACTTTCGCGGGGTTTGTTGAGTGGTCATTGGTCAAAAGATCGCTCCCAAACAGCGCAGGATTTCCGGAGTCATTTACCGCGTTTTTCTGGAGAAAATCTGGATCGGAATTTGTCGCTAGTCGAAGCACTCCGCAATATTGCAGAAGAACAGAATGCAACTGTCGCACAAGTGGCGATCGCTTGGGTTTTGTCACGAGGTAATGATATCATTCCGTTGATTGGAGCGCGACGTCCCAATCGCTTAGAAGAAGCGCTCGGTGCAATCAATCTACACCTTACAGATGATGAACTAGCTAAAATTGAAGCAGCAATCCCACCTGATGCAGTAGCTGGCGATCGCTATGATTCAGGTCAGATGGCGATGTTGGATAGTGAAAAGAGTTGAGTTTTATTTGACGGGGATTGGGGATTGGGGATTGGGGATTGGGGATTGGGGATTGGGGAAAAGATTTTTTGATTCGTAAATAAGGTTTTTGATTCGTAAATAAGGTTTTTGATTCGTAAATAAGGTTTTTGATTCGTAAATAAGGTTTTTGCATAGCCGAATTTTTCAATCCGCTTATTCTTCCCCCGATTTCTGCAAGAAGTCTAATCAATTATTCTACAAACTGCACTACACCCCATTGTCCATTTGTCAACCAATCAGAATCGGATTTTGATACTTTTTCAATTACTTCTGGTTGCAAACCTACTGCTACTTCTGATTTAAGAGTACGTAAAGCCACAATTGGTACTGGTAAATAACACACAATATCTGCAATATTAGTTGTGAAATCCCAGTGTCTATCTCCCAATAATCTACGATAATTGGCATCTCCTTTAATAATCAATAAATCAGCAGTAGCTAATTCTTGTTTGAGTGATGCGGGTATTTCCCAAAAAGCTAGAGGTGATGTCCAAAAATAATCATCAGACAAAATCAACTTTCCTGATGCGATATAAGTTTTTAATCTTTCTGCAACAGTGACAATTTGCTGAGATTTAGATCCTGCTAAAAATTCAACTGTATCATGCACATCTTGAATCATAGCATCAGATACAAAAGTGGGGTGAGGTTTGAGGTGCAGCTTAATTTGATTAATGACACCACTACCCAACAAGAAATCTACCAAACACAAATCACAAATCAATTCAAATCCAGCATTATCAACGACAAAATCAACGCGTTGACATGTACTACTAATTAATAATTCTGTAACCAGGGAAGCATCATCGACTAAGATATGAGCTTTTTGATTTTCAATATCAAAATCACTGCGATCGCGTTCAAATCTCTGCACAAACTTGCATGACAAATAGGGCAATCGTGCATTCTTTGAGATAGCGGCTTTTTAACTTTATGACCACAACTAGAACATTCTTGGCTAGTACCGCTTGGATTGACAGCTATTACCTTCAAACCAGCATTTACGGCTTTGTTTGAAAGTATTGATACAAACTGCCCCCATCCAGCATCATTAATACTTTTAGCCAATTTTGTTTTAGCTAGCCCTTTGATATTCAATTTTTCTACAGCTACAACATCATACTTATCAAGTAGTTTTTTAGCTGAATGAAAGTGAAAATCTTTGCGAGTATCCGCAACTTTTTTATGTTGCCTTCCCAATTTCTCAATAGCTTTTTTGCGTCTGAGAGAACCTTTTTCTTTCCTTCGCCCCGTAACAAAATGATGTCTTTTGAATTGAGTATAGGTAAAAGTTTTATATTGACCTTTGCCTTTAAATCTTGGTCTACCAGACTTTTTACCCTTAACATCACCGTTTAACCATCTATCAAAAGCTAACTCAACCTTTTTAGGAACCTCTTGTAAAACTTGAGAGTGAATATCTTTATACCAAGGTCTATCAACTTTGAGTTGAACCAAAGACGCTTTTTGGTTGTAGTATAATGGTTGCTCTTTTAGTTCTGGTATATGGCAAATTAACGGACATCTATCAATAGGACAACGATTTGACACGCTACCAAACATAAAAAATGGCGATTCCACTCCTTCGGAGAAGCAAGCTACATCGACCCTCTGCTCTGTCAATCCACAGGATTGATTTGATTGTGGGTCAATTCGTCATCGCCCAAAAATTCATCCCGACGCTCAACGAAGCGATAGAGCGCGGGGCTTCTTTTTGATTAAGCTAAAATATCTTGGAGTGTACCTGTGGTATGCGCCATCAACCAGAGATACAAACAAGTCGCACCGTATTCTGTAGCTACACGGTGTAATCCGTGACAATATAAGTCTTCATGGGGGTCATCAGTGGGGAGATAACCTCGAACGGTGCGGAGGGTAGGTGTGATTTTTTCGCCTGTTAATTGCTGGTAGATTTTGAGTAAAGTAGGGGTGTGTTGACGTTCTTCTTTTTCCCACAAACCTAGTTCTGTTAAATTTCCATTTTCATCCACTGTTCCACCTACAAACCGCGCCATTTGTGGGTGTAAATTTTCTAAATACTGTCGGCTTGTTTGCGTATAGCCACGGATAGGTGCTTCTGTATCCAACGCACCCACAAGCACAGACAAAAATACTTCTGGCTTTATACAGATGATTTGGTTATAATTAATCACTTGCCAGTCAATCTGTTTCCAAGGACGCGGCTGGGGATTTTGAAATTGCAATGGTAAATCTTCCAGGCGATCGCACAATTGTTCGTGACTCAGATATCTATCTATAAGGGATTTAATCCGGCGTTGCGTCTGCAAGTAATGAGGCTGAGGATATAACTGACCTGCCAAATCTTCTGTAAGTGGGCTAGTGGAAATAAGCATATTTTGTTACTTAAAACTTTCACTCGTTGCCCAATAGGTTAAGCGACGTGATAGGTATTTGTCATTAAGGAGGGTTGGAAGAGATTTTTTATTGTTTAAAGATTTATAAAAAAGACTCACAAATAATCGTTGTTGTGTAAGGTTATTTGTGAGTTATTGATAAATAAAATATCTATCTTCCTAAATACCTAGTTGCCATCTGCATAGCATCAGCAATATCAACATCACCATCGTTGTCAGAATCTAGGAAGGAATTCAAGACAGAGTTCCCACCAGCTTGAGAACTCGCCCCAGTTTTCAAGAAATTCAGGACAATAGGAACCAACATTGGTAGTAGTTGTTGAATCATAGCAGCATCTAAACCTGTGCGTTGCGAAACAACTTCAGCCACCTGCTGTTGCATTCCTGGCGAAAATAGAGAGTTGACAGCTTGGGGATTAGGAGAAGTACCACTGTATTGATTAACAACAGCTTGTACTTCTTCGGTACCACCACTTGCTTGCTTTTCTTGCAAAGCAGAACGTACATAATTACCCACAATACCAACAACTGATTGCATAGTAGAAGGGTCTGCACCAGTAGCATTACTTAGCTGCTGTACAGTATTAACGATATCACCCAACTGTCCTGCACTACCTTGCTGGTTAGGATTAGCGATCGCATTGATAACTTGGTCAAAAAGTCCCATAAGTTTTTTTCCTTTACACTCACGGTAACAAAACCAAATGGTCAATGGTCAAGGGTCAATTTGTCAACTAGACCCGCTTGCAATTGAAATCGCAGTCTCATTTGCATTGTCTCCCTTGTCCCTGCTCCCCGATCCTTGTCTCTAACCAACCGGGAGGGCGATCGCAAATTCTGTACCTGAATTTAGTTCAGAATTATAAGTCAGCTTACCGCCATGTTTTTCGACAATAATCTGATGAGTAATCGCTAACCCCAGACCAGTACCAAGACCTCGTGGTTTTGTTGTGAAGAAAGTTTCAAAGATTTTATCTTGATTTTCTTTAGGAATACCAGACCCATTATCGGTTATTCGCACCACTACCCAATTACTATTCATGAGTTCTGTACTAATAGTAATTACAGGTACAAATTTTGAATCTTGAGCCATTTTGTCTTCTAAAGCATCAATAGCATTGATTAACAGGTTCATAAATACTTGATAGAGTAAGCCTGTGTAACCTGTTACAGGTTGAATCTCTCCATAATTGCAAACAACTTGAATACCTTTTTTCAGGCGATTTTGCAGAATTAATAGTGTACTGTCGATACAAGTATGTAAATTAACAGACTGAGCTTCATCGTTATCTAAACGAGAGAAATCTTTTAAACTCCTAATGATTTCTCGCGTTCTTTCTGCTCCAAATTCCATTGATTTCAGCAGTTTTGGTAAATCTTCTGCGATAAATACAAAATCAATCTCTTCTTCTTTCGCTTGGATTGCTTCGTTAGGATGAGGAAATTCAGTTTTATATATTTGTAATAAATCAAATAAGTCGTTTATATAAGTTTTGGCACTGCCTAAATTGCCATAGATAAAATTTACGGGATTATTAATTTCATGAGCAATACCAGCAATCATTCTGCCTAAGCTAGACAACTTTTCGCTTTGAATTAGTCGTTCTTCAGCCTCAGCATTTTGTGCTTTTAAAAGATATTTTACTTGTTGAATTAACTGGTTGAGAGAATCAGCGAGAGTCCCGACTTCATCTTTGGTTGTGACGGATGCTTGCAAATCAAAATTGCTTTCTTGGGTTACTTTTTGAGCAACTTGAGTCAGAGTTTGTAAGGGACGCACAATAAAAATACTTGTATAAATCGCCAAAATCACAGCGATCGCAGTTGACAGTAAAATGCTACCAATAATAATCTGAGCTTGCAAAACATTTGCTTTATTTTGGGCTTGATCAGCTTCTTGTTGGCGATCGCGAACTGTTTTTGCAAACTTGTTTAACTCATGGGTAAATTCATAAAAATCAAGTGCAGTTTGACTTTGAGCAAATTGTTGAATTAATTTCTGTGCTTTTGCTGCATTTTGTGGCTGAGAAGCAAGTGACAAAATTTCACCTACAAGCGTCTGGAATTCCTGAAAATATAGCTTGATATTACCCTGATTTTTTTTAATGAACGCCTGTAATTCTGTTTGTGATGTGCTTTGACTTAATTCTTCTAACTGAGAAAATAAAGTTTCAGCTTCTGCCAAATTTGTTTTGAACTCAGAAGTTTTTTGTCGCAGCATTGGCATTTTATTCAACAAAGGTAGAATTTCTTGTTGATAGGACTGAATTTCTAATAATTCTCCTTGCAGGGTACTAAATAAATGACTTTCTTCATCCGCCATTATCATTTGATGTCTGGCTTGTTGGAAGTGATTTTTGCCAACTAATAATCCCGCCGTTGTTCCTAAAACTGCGACTCCCAGGGTCAGACCATATCCAAGAATAATTTTTTGTCGAATACTCAGCAGATGGAACACTCGTTTAACCAAGTTATGGTACTGTTCTGGCGACTGTTTTAATTCAGATGATGGGGTCATGAGTTAATTAAATGTTGCAGTTTTCCATCTGGCGGGTTTCGAGTCTAAACTATCCTGATCTTAGTAACAAAGTATAATTTTATATGAAAAATTTTCTCAGTTTATCAAAACATACTTCTTTCTACTCTGGTGAAAAATACTGAAACAATTAATATTAAAAGCAGGATGAAGTCAGTGAACAGTAAACAGTGATCAATTGGTAACTGGTAACTGGTAACTGGTAACTGACAACTGATAACTGAATTTGCCTTCTGCCTTTTTGTGTTAGCCTGTGCCATCCATGCCTCTGTCGCGTATCGTTACGCTTATTGTCGGTCTAATTGTCATTTTGGGACTTTGCTTATGGCTGATTGACTCTCTGTCACGGCTTTATTGGCAATTGTCCTATTCTCCTTTTTTGGGCAATTTGCTGCTGTTTTTGATCATTGTCTTAATTGGTGCTTTAATCGCTGCCTTTGTATATTATGTACTAGTACTTCAGACTGGCGAAGAGCGATCGCGCCGAGCCAAAAGACAACGCCAACGAGTGCAAATTCCCGCCGCCAAATCAGAAGCAGCTTCTTCGACTCTGCAAGCTGTCAAGCAACAAGTAGCCCAAATTCAAGATGAAGTTGCACGCCAAGCTTTACTAAGTAAATCGCGAGAAATTGAAGCGAACCTCAAACGAGGTGAAATTCAAGTCGTGGTGTTTGGTACTGGTAGCGCTGGCAAAACTTCTTTAGTAAATGCGATTTTGGGACGGATGGTGGGCAGAGTAGACGCACCCATGGGAACCACCACAGTCGGAGAAACCTATTGTATGGGCTTAAGGGGTCTAGAGCGCAAGATTTTAATTACCGATACGCCGGGAATTTTAGAAGCGGGGATTGCGGGTACGGAGAGAGAACAATTAGCCAGAGAACTAGCCACCTCGGCAGATTTACTTTTATTTGTAGTCGATAATGACCTCAGACGTTCAGAATACGAACCTTTACGAGCCTTGGCAGAAATTGGCAAACGCTCTTTATTGGTATTGAATAAAACAGATTTATACACAGAAGACGATAAAGAAGCCATTCTCGCCAGATTGCGTCAAAGAGTGCGGGGGTTTATTGCTGCTGGCGATGTCGTGGCAATTTCTGCTAATCCTCAACCTGCACAGCTAGAAACTGGCGAAATGTTTAAACCAGAGCCAGAAATTATACCCTTATTGCGGCGAATGGCAGCAATTTTACGGGCAGAAGGTGAAGATTTAGTTGCAGATAATATTCTCTTGCAATCGCTGCGGCTGGGAGAAGAAGCTCGAAAACTAATCGATAGCCAGCGTCGCCGCCAAGCTGACAAGATTGTAGAACGATTTCAATGGATTAGTGCAGGTGTGGTATCAGTTACACCATTGCCAATGGTAGATTTACTAGCAACGGCTGCTGTCAACGCCCAAATGGTAGTAGAAATTGGCAGAGTTTACGGCTGTGAATTAAATATGGAACGGGGACGGGAATTGGCGTTGTCTCTGGCGAAGACAATTGCTGGTTTAGGGATTGTCAAGGGTGCGTTGGAGTTACTTTCTACGGCCTTGCAGCTCAATGTCGGTACTTTTATTATTGGTAGAGCAATTCAAGGTGTGACAGCTGCGTACCTGACACGTATCGCTGGTAAAAGCTTTATTGAATATTTCCGCAATGATCAAGATTGGGGCGATGGCGGGATGACGGAGGTTGTACAACGTCAGTTTCAACTTAATCGCCGCGATGAATTTATGAAGGCGTTTATCCAGGAAGCGATCGCACGAGTTGTCAGACCCTTACAAAGAAATGCTGAACTTGTGGAAGAAGAGGAAGAAAAAAGACTAGAAAGCGGAGATTAGTAGGGGCGTACAGCTTACGTCCCGACAACTCAAAATTTTGTGTAAATTTTCCATCTACATTTTTATTGTCTATAATCTGCCTAAACTTATCAAGAATATACAGAGAATTTACAATAAAATGAGAGTCTGAAAATTTACCTGTAATTAAAATGCAAGTTAAACGAACAATAGAAATTATTCTAGACTTTCCAGAACTAGGAAAACGAATTAAAGAGGCTAGGGAGAAAGACGGACGTTCCCTAACTCAGATTTGTCGCGACAGTGGAATCAGCCGTGCTTACTGGTATCAATTAGAAGGTGAAGACTTACGAGCGCCCGCCACAGAAGATATTATTCGCAAGATTGAACAAGCATTAAATATAGACTTGGGAGTGAAGTTTGATGATTGATGCTAATTTTTGTAGCTTATAGAATTAGCGATCGCATCTGTTTAACTTACTCGTACTAGGTGCTTTAGCGTTTGACGCGATCGCACCTTTGGGTTCTAATTCTTCTTTGGTAACAGATACTCACGCGCTTATTTGGTACTTAGGTTACTTTAAATTTAAATTATTCTGATTCACATATCTAAATAGTTCCAATAATTATTAAAACTAACAAAAGGACTCTAAGACACTAAGAAAAATACATTTCCTAATAAGTCAGCTTTTAGCTGACTTAAGCTATTAGCCCCAACTTTAGTTGAGGGCGGTAATATTGGATAATTGATAACGCCACAAGCTAACATTTGTAAAACGAAATTTTTACCTCACAAATCCATGAGACCTTATCATCATATTCCCATTCAAGAGTGTGGCGAACCGTTAGTAGCTATTCCCCTAGAAATGTTTGCGGTGGAATCTCCCCATCCTTATGAAAAATTAGGCGCACCTTATGGAAAACATTCGCCTTATTTTCTTCGCAAAAGCGTTGTTGAGAGTTTAATTGCAGCCCAAAATTATTTACAATTGCTGCGTCCTGACTGGCGGATTCAAATCTTTGATGCTTATCGTCCCGTAGCTGTGCAACAGTTTATGGTAGATTACAGTTTTGCTGAAGCGGTAAGAATAAGAGGACTTGTTAAGGCAAATTTATCAGCAACTCAGCGTCAAGAAATTTGGCAAGAAGTTTACAAAATCTGGGCTGAACCTAGTTTGGATGAGAAAACACCGCCACCTCATAGTACTGGTGCTGCTGTGGATGTAACTTTGGTGGATGAAAACGGCGAAATTGTGAATATGGGTTCGCTTATTGATGAAATGTCAGAGCGATCGCATCCTGATTATTATGACAATAGTGAACCACAACAAGCACAACAATATCACGCTCATCGTTTACTACTACAAGATGTGATGGAAAAAGCCGATTTTAAACGCAATCCCCGCGAGTGGTGGCATTTTTCTATAGGCGATCAGATGTGGGCTTGGTTACATAATCAAGCCGATCCAAGTAAAAATTTTATCGCACGCTACGCTAGATTGATGTAAGTACTGAATTGTTGATTGTTGGTTGTTTTGTAGTACCAACAATCAACAAAACTTACGCATCTTCAGGATTCAACTGAATTAATTCCTCGGTTGTATAAGTTCCAATTGGACTCCAAACCAAATAAGGAACAAGCAATAAACTAGCCACTCGAGAAACAGGTAAAACAAATAACGCTAGCACTATACCCAAAACAAGACCAACTGAACCAATAATTTCTCCGGTTCTGAGACTGCGAAACCTCAACATCAAGGGTATGTAAGTGACAGTAATAATTTCCAGCAACAAATAACAACCCATTAATAACCAGGTTATTAAACTACCTGGATTTTTTTGCCAAACAAAACTAGCAGAAGCAGCACCGCAAATAAAAATCACAGTCCAAATTAGGGGTATGAATGGTTCAAAAACTAGCCAACGCGGACGACTTAATTGTGTAAACCATTTCACATCACGTGGTGTGATTAAAAAACTACCAACTGCAACTAAAAAAGTTACAGCCCCAATTACCATCCAAGATTGAATCATTTTCTACTCTTTGGTGTGTATGCAATACGGTTCGGATAAGACAAATCGATTAACATTTAAATCCTGTACCAAACGCGATATATCGCGTCTGGTACAATCCCAAAATTATGACGAAAAATCCTTAACCGAACCGTATTGGGTGTGTATGAGTTTTACACAGCAATTTTGGCAATTTAGGATATGAGTTTAATCAGTCGTTAGTTATATTATTAATTGTTGATAGTTTATTCCAAATAACACTTACACATCTTGAGGATTAAGACGTTCCATTGCTTTAGTTGTATATGTACCAATTGGACTCCATAATAAAAAAGGTACAAGTAATAATGTTGCCCAAGCAGAAATGGGAAAAACTGCGATCGCTAATATCACCCCAATCACAAAACCTGTTCCGCCGAGAATCGTACCGACTCTCAAATGACGAGTTCTAAACATTACAGGAGTATAGGCGATAGTAACTATTTCTAAAAGTAAATATAATCCCATTAATAACCAGGTTGTGGTCGTTCCTGGGTTCTTTTCCCAAACAATATAAGCAGACCAAGCACCACAAACAAATATCACAGTCCAAATCACAGGAATTGCTGCTTCAAATGTTAGCCATCTTGGTCTTTCTAGACGTTTAAACCATTTGCGATCGCCAGGAGTGATAAAGTTTGCAGCTAAAGCAACTAAGAAAGCAACCCCACCAATTACCATCCAAGATTTAATCATGCATTATTGCCTCACCCTTTGAGATATAGTACAGCACGGCGTAAATAAAGCAACCATTTAAAATAGTCGAAAAGCTTATAAAATAAGCATTCTTTCTTTTTACTTTTGCCTTTTTACTTTTGCCTTATTGTACTAGTCAGATTTTGGCAATTTGCACGTTTATTAATCATCCATCCTTGGTTTGAAAATTGGCAAATCCGAATCTAACATTAGAGAGAAAATGCATAATAAATTCACAAATTTACTTAACCAAAGAAGAATCCTTCAACTGTTTTGCAACTTCTGACGCTCCAAATTGTGCTTCTGGTTTGCGAGTATACCAATATGCCCAGGCAATTAACACTGCTTGAAAAGGTAGCCTTGCTATATAAAGTAACTGATTGTGAGGAATTCCCTCAACATTAATGTTGTGTATTGTCATATAAATATTAGCAGGAAACACAGCAATAAATAAGGCAATTAATCCCCAAGCTGCGGCTACACTAACAAATGGAATCATTAAACCAATACCACCGAGAATCTCAAAAAAACCACTAATATAAACAGATGCAAATGGTGGAAATGGTGGTGGAACAATGCGGGCGTATTGCTCAGGTCTGATAAAATGTGTAATCCCAACAAAGATAATAGCAACTGCAAGCACACCGCGAAGAATTTCTTTGCGACGATGAATGAATTTAGGCAAGAAAGACATAGAAAATATCACAAACGCTGATCAAATTTTAAATATTGACACGTTATCCTACTTCTATCCCAAGTTAGCTTTTCATCTCTCCAAAAATTGTTTTAAACTAGGCACATCAACCCAGTTTGATTTCATATTTGATTCATGTGATAAATCCATCAATAATTGAGAATAAATCCCTTCTCGCAAAGAAGGAACAATTTCTTCTCCTTGATCAATTCCCTGTACCCATTGATCTACAACTCTGAGAAATGCAGAAATACGACCATCGGCGTAATTTTTAGGAAAAATTAAACGATTAGGAACTTCTATCTCTGTTAATTGTTTACCAGGCTGAGATGCCCAAACACGAAAACCGTGGATATAATCTTTTTGATTCTCGCTACCTAAAACTAAAGTACCGCGATCGCCATACACTTCCAACCAATGTGTACGAGATGCATGTACCACCGCACTGATAGAAATTTGACAAGGTGTCCCATCTGTTAATTCCAGCATCAACATGCAGGTGTCATCAGTATTCACTGGCTTTAATTCACCTGTGTTAGCGTCTTGTCGTTCGGGTATAGCTGTACTGAAATAAGCGCTTAATCTGCGTACAGGTCCAAACAACCAGTTAATATAATCAAAAGTGTGAGAGCCTAAAGAACCTAATGCACCACCACCTTTGTGTTTTTGCGAATACCAGTTCCAAGGACGTCCAGCATCAGCACGAGAAGAACCCAACCAATCAATTCTAATTAAGCGTTTATTACCGACATAGTTTTCTGATAAAAGTTCAGCAAATAATTGCCATCCAGGTACAAACCGGAATTCAAAATCTACAGTAGCAATCACACCTTTTGATTTTGCCAAAAAATAAAGTTCTTTAGCTTCGTCTACATTTAAAGTTACAGGTTTTTCTAGTAATACATGTTTTCCAGCTTGCAAAACTTCCTTAGCCATTTCGTAGTGAAGAAACGGTGGTGTCGCGATGCTGACTGCTTGGACTTCGCTGAGAGAAACAATCTCTGTAATAGTATCGCAGGCGTAAGGAATATTTTGTGATTGGGCTATAGCTTGAGCTTTTGCTAAATCTCGGTGATAAACAGCAATCACTTGGGTACGAGGATGAGCCTTAAATGCGGGTATGTGGACTTTTTGACCGAACCCTGTACCGACAACTGCAACACCGATGGGTTGCTCATTAGCTGAACTGTAATGGGATGTGGATGACATAAGTTTATTGAGCCGTCGCTGACTATAAATAAAAAAATGTAGAGATATAAAAGATTTTACATCTCTACATATGGATAGATAAAAAAGCGTCAGTGATCTGAAAACTTGATTATTTACAGATTGGCAAAAAGATCAAAGACACCGTGTCCTGTGAATACTTCAAATGCAATCAAAGACACAAAGCCAATCATTGCTAAACGACTGTTGAGTACTTCAGCGTAAGGAGTGAACCCAGTGCGATCGCCTTGTTCATCTACGTAAACCTTTGGCTCGACCGCAAAGTTGTTCATTTTACCTTGATCATCAATGATTGCACCGTTTGTACGCATGAGTATTTCCTAAATGAATGAATGGGATAATTGCATTTATATTAAGAATAATAACAATAAAGTTAAAAAATGTAAAGAGAATAAGTTCATAAACGAAGTGCGATCGCGTGGGTTGGGCGCGATCATGAGTAGGTGTTCAGGATCTGGATCTGTCAATATAAAGATGTTCTTAAATAAAGCGTACAGACGGCTGCATTCACAATGTAGGTCGATACATTCACAATGTAGGTCGATACATTCACAATGTAGGTCGATACATTCACAGTGCAGGTCGATACATTCACAGTGCAGGTCGATACATTCGCAATGTAGGTCGATACATTCGCAATGCAGGTGCCACAGTATTACCGCAAGGCGCAAACAGGATTAGCTCGTCACGTGGTAAAATATCATTCGCCAGCTGTATCCTTAAGAGAAGTTGGGCATCTTTATAGATGAACCACTAGCTACTCGAAGTTTGGTTTTGATTTAGCTGCTGCAATTTTGTATCAATTTTCTGCTCCGCCGCTAATCGCTCTAAAGCATAGTCATTTAGATCTACGAAATGCATGTTAGCCACCAATGCTGGGTGAACAGAATTAATATGTCGATATATTTCTTGAGCAACTGTGCGGTACGAAGGATGTCCTTGTCGCGAACTTCGTAATTCAACAAGATGATAAACTTCACGTAGATTTAATTTTATTCGCCAGCGTACTCGATAGGCAAAGGGTACAACATATTGTGCTGCATCTGGTAAATCTTGGCTAATCAACTCAGTTGTTTCGCCTGCATATTCCAAAGCTTTACGGTAGGTTTGTGCAAGGTTCGCTTCTTCTAGTTCCGTTGGAAGTACATACCCATGACGAACACAGTAGTGTTGGCGTTCTTGTGTGAGAACACGATGTCGATGCAAATCACGATACGCACCAAGATCAGCCAGCACATCAAAGGTATAGTAAGTTTCTTCAAAAGCACGTCCGGGACGATGGAAGCGTGAGGAGCGATCGCCTACATAGGTGTTGATAATCTCTACTCGCTCTTGAGTTGATAAAGCACTAACGTATGCTTTGACTTGCTCAAATGTCAAATCAGTGTGAGGATAAAGAATTGCTACAACAATCTTGACTTCTGCATCTGGATCGTAATCAATTAATTGAACAGTAGAACTTGATGCTGGCTCAATTTGTCCTAAATGTTTTTGTGTAAGTAATTGTGTGCATTCCCAATTTTTTGATAAATAACGGGCAAATTGAGCGCCCCGTTCACTTTTTGCACGCTTGACAAACGAAGGTATGATTTGATCTAATTCTTGTTGCATAGAAACCCCAAGGTTACGCACTTCTTGGTGAGGTGAAGCAGCAAGCTTGACTAGCAAATACTCAAATGCTCGTCCATTGCCAAACAACCCAACATTAGTTAGAGTTGCCATTGGCAGTAAACCACGCAACAAGTCAAAAGTTTTAGCTCTTGTGGCACTGTTATATGCCCGCTCAGAACTAGTAGTATTTCTGGGAGTACGAGCTTGCACCCAATTTAACAGAGGCTCAATTAATGCAGTATAAGTATCAAATAAATGATCTAATGTTGCCTCATAACGCTCTGCATGGCCTGATACCATAATCGACGGTTCGCGATAGTAGCGGTAGCGTCCGTTGATTTTTCGATTAAACGGAACGTATCTGGTTGACTTCTCCAGTGGGGAAATTCCTAAGCGACTGTCCTCTAGAGCTTTAGCTGCAATATTACTAATTCCTTCACAAGCAAGGTGTGCGCCTCCTAATTCTGCTACTGAGTCATCACCATAACCAATCAAGACGCGATCGTAAAAAGCCTCTGCTTGTTGAATCGCCACTAATTGGTCAGCGTTATTTTCCAAGCCAGCGCCAACGATACGAGCAAAACTAGCTTCCGGTGCTTTGATAAACTCATCTAGTAAGATACGGCGTAAACTTTTATCACTACGGCTGTAGCGCGAGAACAATGCACCCTTGACAACTTCCGGCAAATTCCGCAAACCAAAGACAGTACGATCTGAATTTGTGATAAAAGGCTGTAACAACAAGCTCTCCTGTTCGGTGAGCAACTCTTCCAAAAATTCTTCCATATCTACCCTCAGTTTAGTGCTGCGATCGCTCCTTGCCTAT
The DNA here is from genome assembly GCF_059505505.1 of Pelatocladus sp. NCBI lineage: Bacteria > Bacillati > Cyanobacteriota > Cyanophyceae > Nostocales > Hapalosiphonaceae > Pelatocladus > Pelatocladus sp. The sequence goes on from NZ_JCACKS010000235.1 coordinate 16,906, forward strand.
TTTGCCTCAGCTATCAGTCGCTTAACTTTTGCAATCACGTGACTTTGAGAAGTCATGTATTTTCTAACCAGAATATTCAAGTCACCTATCCTACCATTTAGATTTAACGCGAGAGTCCAGTATATGCGGTGATATAATTTTATGCCCAATCCCCAATCCTCAATATGTCTTCCAAGCGAATCTTATTTATCAGTAACGGTCATGGAGAGGACAACCACACCTCTCATGTAATTCAAACCCTGCGTCAATTGTCTCCTTCTATTGAAATGGCAGCAATGCCAATTGTGGGGGAAGGAAAAGCTTACCGTAACTTGAATATCCCCATAATTGGCCCAACGCAAAAAATGCCCTCTGGGGGATTCTTCTATATGAGGCGTTTGTATTTGCTCAAAGATTTTCAATCGGGATTAATTGGCTTAACCTGGCGACAGTTACAAGCGGTATTGCAGTATGCTCCCGACTGCGATTTGATCATGGCTACTGGGGATTTTATTTCCCAGACATTTGCTTATTTAACCAAGCGTCCCTTTGTCTCTTTTATTTCTTGTCTTTCGGCGCTTTACGAAGGCAAATTGCGTCTGAATCCGCTTTTGTGGCACGATCTAAATTCTTCTCGATGCTTGACAGTTTTCACCAGAGATGAATATACAGCTGGTAATCTGCAACGGCAAGGTATAACTAAAGCTCAGTTTGGTGGTATCCCGGCTTTAGATTGGTTCGTTCCCAGTGGCAAAAACTTGGATCTCAAACCAAATATTCCGGCGATCGCTCTGTTACCAGGATCTCGAATACCTGAAGCCGCGCGAAATTTCCGTTTGCAGTTGCAATTAGTATTAGAAATTGCCAAAGTGTCGTCTGGACAAGAAGTACAGTTTTATGCAGCCTTAGTACCAGATTTGATGCAGGAACTAGATGACATTGCCAAAAGTCAAGGTTGGCAGCACGAACAAGGTATACTCACCTATGCTTCTGCTGGAAGTTCTCCTGTGGAAGTTAGATGTTACTCAGATGCCTTCAGTGACATTGTATGTTACTCTACCCTCGTAATTGGTATGGCAGGATTGGCAGTGGATTTAGCAGTTGCGATCGGCAAACCTATTATCCAAATTCCCGGCGAAGGGCCGCAATTTACCTATCAATTTGCAGAAGCACAAACCCGGCTGTTGGGTATAAATGCCCAAACTATCGGTACTAAACCTGCAACTCTTGAGATTCTTCAGCAAGCAGCTCGCCGATCAATTGAGACTTTGCAGGATGTGGACTACCTCGCCAAGTGCAAAGAAAATGGGCCTCAGCGATTTGGTCCCCCTGGTGCATCTGATAGAATTGCCCGCTTTTTGCTAGCCAATCTAGGAGAAAATTAGTATTTGCTGCTAAAGCTGCCGATTCTCAAGAAATAAACAGAATTTCCCCGTTCCCCATTCCCCTTTCCCCTTTCCCCTTTCCCCATTCCCCGTTCCCCATTCCCCTTTCCCTTTCCGTGCAACTACTTATGAAAGTCCGCTCTAGTTACTGGCAACTGTTACCTTATCTTTGGCCCGAATGGCCTTTGTTAGTTCGGGGATTAATTTGTATTTTAGGATTTGTGTTATTTACCCTAGCATTACCCTACCTAGCAGGTCAGGTCGCTTTTTTTGTTGGTCAGGGAAAAGTTAACCAGATTGCTTACTGGCTCGGACTAGCCACTCTAGTATTTTTGGTGCGGGGACTTTGCCAATATGGGCAGAATGTCTTTATGATCGCTGCTGCTCTCAACATGGTTTTAAACTTGCGTAAGCGAGTCTACGCCCATCTGCACAAACTGGGATTGGATTTCTTTGAAACTACACAGACTGGCGATCTTACTTATCGCCTAACTGAAGATATTGACCGAGTAGGCGAGATTGTTGACAAGCTATCCCATCAGTTTCTTTCCAATTTTTTGCAGTTAATAGCGATTCCCGCTTACATGCTCTACCTAAATTGGAGATTGACTCTTGCAGGTATGATTTTAGCTCCTTTGATGGCTTGGTTAATCGGATTATTTGGTCAGCGATTACTTGTTCTATCTCGCCAAAGTCAAAATCATGTTTCTAATCTGTCTGCATTGCTAACTGAAGTATTTAGCGGTATTCGCATTGTTCAGGCTTTTGCAGCCCAAGGATATGAAGTCAAGCGGTTCAACCAAGAAGCAGAATACAATCGTCAGGCTAGGTATCGCGCTCAACAACTCAAATCGATTCAGTTTCCGGTGGTAGGTTTTTTGGAAGCAGTTAGTATTATGCTGCTGTTTTTATTGGGAGGATGGCAAATTTCCCAAGGAAACCTAACTTCTCAAGGGTTTATCAGCTTTTTGACTGCTGTGGCTCTACTAATCCAGCCCATCGACCTGATGATTAGCAATTATAACGAGTACAAACAAACCGAAGCTTCCGTCGAACGCATCTTTGAACTAATGGCGAGAAAGCCTAGTATCAGCGAAAAACCAGATGCAAAAGAACTGCCACGAGTTGTTGGTAAGGTAAAGTATCGTGATGTCAATTTTGCCTATGATCCTGGTCAGCCAGTCTTAAAGGATCTGTGTTTACACGCTTGTCCTGGGGATGTGATCGCCTTAGTTGGTTCTTCTGGAGCCGGAAAATCAACGTTAATTAATCTGTTACTTCGCTTTTACGATCCTCAGTCAGGTCAAATTTTGATTGATGGTATTGATCTGCGTGATGTGAGGTTGAATAGCCTCCGCCGTCAAATTGGCATTGTACCTCAAGAAATTACCTTATTTTCAGGAACGATCGCTCAAAATATTGGTTACGGTCAAGAGGAATTAGATTTAAAAGCAATTCAGGAAGCTGCAAAGATTGCCAATGCTCACTCTTTTATTACCCAATTTCCTCAAGGCTATCATACCTGGGTCGGCGAGCGGGGCGTGAACCTATCGGGAGGACAGCGCCAGCGACTAGCGATCGCCAGAGCAATAGTCAACAATCCACGAATTCTCATCTTGGATGAGGCCACTTCAGCCCTAGATTCGGAATCAGAAGCACTAGTTCAAGAAGCACTTGAGCGAGTGATGCACAATCGTACTGTGTTTATTATTGCCCATCGCCTCAGCAGCGTTCGTCGCGCAGACTCGATTCTCGTTCTAGAACAAGGACAAGTGGTTGAAGAAGGTACCCACGCATCTCTATTATCTAAGGAAGGCAGGTATGCTCGTTTTTACGCCCAACAATTTTACGACCCCAACAACTAGTACAACAAGGCAAAAGTAAAAAGTAAAAAGTAAAAAGGCAAAAGAAAGAAAGCTTATTTTATAGGCTTTTCAGCCATTTTGTAGACGCGGAGCGGCTTCTTGGAGGGTATGGTAGCTTTATTTCCGCCGACCTGTACTAGTAGAGACGCGAAATTACCCTGCGGGAACGCTAAAAGCGAACGTGTCTCTACATTTGTGCCAACCTAACCAAAATATTGCATCAGTATTGATTCAATTTGAACAATACCAATAGGCTTGAACAGACATGCATTAGCACCAGCTTGGAGGGCGCGATCGCGTAATGCATCTGATTGAGTGTTGGTATAACCGCAATCTAAGCTTGGATCATCATTGTTTGTTGCGATCGTGTTTGATGTGATAGTCACCACAATTAAATCTTGCAAATCTGGGTTTTGTCGTACTGTACTCAACAAATCCCAGGCGCTGATGTCTCCTGCTGATTCTAAATCCAACAAAATTAAATCAGGCTTTTGGTTTTGCACTCGCTCCCAAAAATCACTGCTATTGCAGATGCACTCTGCATGATAGCCAATTGTTTGCAGATAATCTCGCAGCAATATGTCAGTTTGTTCTTCATCTTGTACCAATAAAATCTTTTTTGTGATGCACGTAGCCGGATAATGAGAAGTTGCATTAGGTTGGTATAAGTTTCCATCGGATGAAGAATAATTAGTGGCATTTGCTACTTGATTCGTAGTAAAGCTATGTGTTTTTATTGAGCTTGGTTGTTCAACAGATTGCTTGTTGTCAACACCAAGTATCTCCCCAGAAAACTGTTTTTCTTCTTCTCGTGAAGAGGCTTGATCCGGCAAAAACAATGTAAAATGACTACCTTTTCCTAGCACAGATTCTACTGTGACATCACCACCATGTAAACGTGCTAACTTGCGTGTTAAGGCCAAACCCAAACCTGTCCCTTCATACTGACGATTGAGGCGACTATCAAGCTGTTTGAAAGGTTCAAACAAGAATTGAAACTGACTAGGATCAATACCAATGCCTGTGTCTGAGACTGTAAATATTATACCTTGAGGTACTTTTTTTACTTCTAAACACACCTTGCCTGCGGCGGTGAATTTAATCGCATTAGTCAACAAATTGAGTAACATTTGCTTGACTCGTCGCTCATCACCAATACAAAATTCTGCTTGTTGCTCAATTTTGGTGATTAATTGTAGTTTTTTTTCTTCGGCGCGATCGCAGACTGTAGATATTATATACTCACACAAATCTTTTACTAATAATTGAGATAAAAATAGTTCTTCTTTACCTGCTTCTACTTTAGACAAATCGAGAATATCGTTGATTAGTGCCAGTAGATGTTCGCCACTGCTATGAATACAATTGACATACTCTTTTTGCTTATCATTAAGAGTCCCCATCATTTCTTGTTGCAGCAACTGAGACAAGCCCATAATTGCATTTAGAGGCGTTCGTAATTCATGACTCATAGTTGCTAAAAATTCACTTTTGGCACGGCTTCCAGCTTCTGCTGCTTCTTTACTTTCACAGAGTTCTAATTCCGTGTGCTTGCGTTCGGTAATGTCCTCAATCATAGCGAGGAAATACTCAGGTTGACCATTTTGACTCGAAATCAAAGAAATATTCACCAAAGTCCAAACAATTTGACCATTCTTATGTAAAAAGCGTCTTTCCATCTCTAGGCGATCGCAATTTCCCGAACTCAGTTGTTGATAGAGTTCTAAATCTCTCTCTGACTGAAAAATATAATCTGTAAAACGCTTACCAAATAAATCTTCTCGACTGTAACCCAGTATCTGACACAATGCTGGATTGATATCCACAATCTGCGCTTTCATATCTACCAATCCAATTCCCACCAAGGATCGCTCAAAAATTGCCCGAAACTCTGCTTCACTCTGCTGTAGCGCTTCCTGTGCGGCTTTACGTTCGCTAGCTTCGATTGCCAAAGTGACAAAATCAGCGATCGAACCTGCAAAATTTTCTTCTTCTAATGTCCACTGACGAATCCGGCCAATGTGTTCGTGACATACCACTCCCAGCAAATTACCCCCCAACCAAATCGGTGCATTCAACACAGATGCAATACCAAATCCAGATAAATATGGCTCTGATAATTCTTGGGTTCTATTATCATTACAAGCATCATGCGCTGCGATGCTGCGTTGTTCTTCCAAAGCCTGAAAGTATGCAGGAAAATTTGCTTTTAAAAGCGACATTCCACTACTATGAACCTGAGTTATTGTGTCATATAAATCGACGCATTCAACTTTGGAATGGTCAATATTATATAACCAAACACTGACTCGCTCTACTTCTATTGTTTGGGCAGCAGCTTCTGTGATTTCCCTTAATGCTGCCTTGAGATTTCCTTGTTGTAAAGTCTTGCTTTTAGCTAATTGAACTAAAGTTTTACTTTGTTTTCGCAGACAAATTTCTCTTTTTTGGAGTATTTCTTTCACCTGTCTATGTTCTGTAATGTCTCCGATTGGCACTAATCGAATTTTTTGTCCCTGATCAGGAATGAGATTGTCTTGCATTTTGCCTGGAAAAGAAAAGCCATTATTGTTTAATACAATTAATTCAAATAATTTTTCAGACTGGAAAAATAAATTTTATAATTAAATTTTAATATTACTAGTTTAAAGGCTTTTTTCTCAGAGGATGGGAGCATCCCAAATGTTTAAAATCCCCATAGACTGGAAGTCTGGGGCTATACAGACAAAGCCTGCCTACGCAGGCTAGAGTTATAGCAGTTCTCGGTTGTGTCCAATACGTACCCCACCCCTTAATCCCCTCCCCGCAAGCGGGGAGGGGAGGTTTTGCGTCAGCAAAGCCGGGGTGGGGTTCCGACTGTATTGCAATCGAGTCAGAAGTGCTATGGTCCGCGCAGGCGGACTTGGTTTATGTAAGTCTTTTTCAAAAATTGGGATGCTCGCGGGTAAAATCTAGCTATTAGCCGTTTTCACCATAAATAAAAAGCCCTACTGGTGTATGAGAAACGCAGTAGGGTATAAACCGTGTTTAAGTGTGTTGAAGAGTAAGACAAATTTACTTGTTATTGGTTGTGAATGGTTAGTTGTTGGTTGCTTGGCACTACCAGTGACTAACATTTGGTCATCAACAATATCAATATCTCAAACTAATATGTCAGTGCTGTGTAATTAATGTGAAATTCTTGTTTCAGCTTAACTTAAGACATGAGGGTCATTAATTCTTCTGACATTTCAAAGTTGGCGGTGACGTTCTGCACATCATCCAAGCCTTCTAAAGTATCTATTAATTTAAGTAGCGATCGCGCTTGTTCTGGGTTATCAACTTCGACGTTGTTACTCGCAATCCAGCGTAGTTCGGCGTCTGTCACCTGAAAATTATTTGCTTTGAGAGTTTGGTTGAGGTTTTCTAAGTTTGTCACCTCAGTAAAAACTGAGGCAGTTTTTTCATCAGTCATTTCGTAAGATTCCGCACCCCCTTCTAAGGATGCTTCTAAAAGTTTTTCTTCATCTTCTACTCCCTCAACAATACAAACGCCTTTTTGATCAAACATCCAACTGACACATCCTGTTTCACCAAGATTACCGCCATTTTTGCTGAAGGCGGCGCGTAAGTCAGCTGCTGTACGATTGCGATTGTCTGTCAAGGCTTCGATTAAAATAGCAACACCTCCAGCTCCATAACCTTCGTAACGAATAGCTTCTAGCTGAGACCCATCACCTGCAAAAGTTCCCGCACCTTTAGCGATCGCCCTTTCAATATTTTCATTAGGAATACCCGCAGCTTTGGCTTTGTCAATCGCTGTTCGCAGTTGAAAATTACCTGCTGGATCTGGAATACCACTTCTAGCAGCAATAATAATTGCCCGTGAAAGTTGAGTAAATGTCTTACCTTTTTTGGCATCCACTACTGCTTTTTGGCGTTTAATATTTGCCCATTTACTATGTCCTGCCATACTTTGAAACAGTTATCAGTTAGGGATCAGGGATCGGGAATCAGGAATCGGGAATCGGGGGACTTATCAGTTATCAGTTATCAAATTAAACTGGTCACTGATAACTGTTAACTGATAACTCATTCCCTATCCCTGCTCTGCGATTTGTTCAGATTTTTCTGGTTTGAGTAAGGGAAAGGCGATCGCATCCCGGATGCTAGCACAGTCAGTTAGCAACATTACCAACCTGTCAATCCCAATACCTAATCCTCCTGTAGGAGGCATTCCGTATTCTAAGGCTGTCAAGAAGTCTTCATCTACTCCTTGAGCTTCTAAATCACCTGCTGCTTTGCGGGCTGCTTGTTCTTCTAAGCGTTGGCGTTGATCAATGGGATCGGTAAGTTCTGAGAAACTGTTAGCTGTTTCGCGCCCGACAATAAATAATTCAAAACGTTCCACCAAAGTAGGTTGGGAACGGTGCGGTTTTGCCAAGGGCGAAATTTCGACGGGATAGTCAATTACAAAAATAGGCTGAATTAGATTAGCCTCTACTTTTTGTTCAAAGGCTTCATTTAGTAGATTACCTATAGAAGGACAATCTTCTATTTTTTCTAATCCAGCATTTTTAGATGCTGTTTTAGCTGCTTCTAAGCTTGGGAATGATTGGAAATCTAATCCTGTATATTCTTTTACCAAAGCATGCATAGTTACACGACGCCAAGGTGATGTTAAATCAACTGCTTGTCCTTGGTAGGTAATTTGTAATGTGCCGAGTGTTTCTTGGGCAACGCTGGTAATAATTTCTTCCGTCAGCGCCATCATGTCATTGTAATCGGCGTAGGCTTGGTAAATCTCCACCGTAGTAAATTCTGGGTTATGACGGGTAGAAATTCCTTCATTACGGAAAATCCGTCCCAGTTCAAATACTTTTTCAAACCCACCGACAATCAATCGCTTGAGATGAAGTTCCGTTGCAATTCGTAAATACAACTCCATATCTAAGGTGTTGTGATATGTAACAAAGGGCCGCGCGTCCGCACCTCCTGCTTCTGCTTGTAAAACAGGGGTTTCAATTTCCAAGAAATCACGTTCTTCTAAGTATCTTCTAATACCAGCAGTGATTTGAGCGCGACGACGGAAAGTTTGCCGGACTTCGGGGTTAACGATTAAATCTACGTAGCGTTGGCGGTAACGTTTAGCTACATCTGTTAAACCGTGCCACTTATCAGGCAAGGGCAACAGAGATTTAGTTAATATTGTATATTCTTTAACATAAACTGATAATTCGCCCTTCTCAGTCCGTTTAATTGTTCCTTTAGCACCCAAGATGTCACCAACATCTGTAAGCTGTTTGAGATGGTTAAAGGCATTAGCATCAATATCTGCCATGCTGGCTTGGATGCGGTTTTTTTCTAAATAAAGCTGAATTTTGCCAGTTTCATCTTCTATGTCGAAGAAAGCTAGTTTACCGAAGACGCGACGCACCATAATGCGTCCAGCTACAGCTACGTCTATATTTACTTCTTCTCCATTGGCTAAATCAGCAAATTTTTCCTGCAATTGCGCTGCGTGATGGGTAGATTCCCAACGATAGGCGTAGGGATTCATCCCTAACTGTCTAAACTGTTCTACTTTCTCTAGCCGCGTAGCACGGATATCTTCTTCCGACATAATTAACGAACTAACATAGGGCAAGAATTAATTATAGATGCTGGCAATGTAGGCAACACCATAACTGTTAAACAACATCGCCTGCTAACTCTTGTTTATAACCCAGGCGCGATCGCTCTTTTAAAAATAGTTGTTGGATTTCTTGCATATAAGGCCACAATAACACCCTTTGTTCTGCACTCAGGTGGCTACTAATTTCATCTACCAAGAGTTGACACCATTTTTCTGTCAATTCCCAGTTTGTCTAACCGCAGGGTAATCTCAAATCCAAAATTGTTTGAAGCTTCTGGAATTTTTATACAAAAAGCTGTATCTATTTTTAACTAGATACCAAGCAGGGAAAAGTATGATCACACCGACGCTGTTAAATAATCGCTACAAGCTTTTGAGCGTGCTTGGCAATGGTGGATTTGGAGAAACTTTTTTAGCAGAAGATACTCAGATGCCTTCTGGTCGTCGTTGTGTTATTAAACAACTTAAACCTGTGGTTGATAATCCCCAGGTTTACCAATTGGTGCAAGATCGGTTTCAACGAGAAGCGGCGATATTAGAAGAATTGGGTGATGGTAGCAACCAAATTCCCAAATTATATGCCTATTTTACTGAAAATGGACAGTTTTATTTAGTTCAAGAATATATAGAGGGTAATACTTTAACCCAGATATTGCAGCAACAAGGGTTCATGAGTGAAACTTCGGTCAAAGATATTTTGATTAATATTTTGCCGATTCTCAATTATGTGCATAGTAAGCACATGGTACACCGCGATATCAAACCAGATAATATTTTAATTCGTAATTTTGATGGCAAACCAGTTTTAATCGACTTTGGTGCAGTCAAAGAAACAATGGGTACGGTGGTGACTGCTTCTGGAAACTCCACTAGGTCAATTGTGATTGGTACACCAGGATATATGCCGATGGAACAAACTGCTGGACGTCCTGTGTTTGCTAGCGATATATATAGTTTGGGTTTAACAGCGATCTATTTGCTTACAGGTAAAATTCCACAGCAGTTAGCAACTGATCCTGCTACAGGTGAGATTTTGTGGCGACATTTTGCTTTGAATATTAGTCCGAGTTTAGCGATGGTGTTGGATAAAGCAATTCAACAATCACCACGCGATCGCTATCTCAATGCTAGAGACATGCTTGCAGGCTTGCAAACTGGATCAACACCAATAGCGGCTACAGTACCTACACCTCAAAATCCAGTATATCCCGTACCGTCACAAGGGCAATATATACAGCAACCGCCAACAAGTAACCAACAATCACCACCTCCTCCACAGGTTCCTTACCAACAGCAAGTTGCTTACCCTCAACCCATCACATCCCCAAACCAAAACGGTTTAGGTACTTGGCAACAAGCTGTAATTATAGGGAGTGTAATTGGTGTATTTGTTGTCGGTGGTTGGTGGATGATGGAAATTTTTAGAAATAATTCTTCTGGACAAAATCAATCTGCTACCAAAATTAGTCCTACACCAACAGTATCTTCCTCGCCCTCGCTTACCTCATCCACAAATTCCCAACCAATACCAGTTTTTACTCCCAAACCTAATATTATTGCTGTTTCTCCAACACCGACAATAACTTCTTCTTTTGAAAATACTCCGATTGTTTTACCACCTACAAATGCTTCTATTTCCCAAACAGCAACTATTGAAGTGTTGAAGAATTGGATCACTGCAAAACGAGAAATATTTGCTCCTCCTTATAAAACAGATTTAGGAGAACAATTGCTCACAGGTAAAGCTTATAAAGACAATATCAAAAAAACAGATGATCCTGATGTATGTCTTGCAAGCGGTAACAAAGAAGAAGATTGTCTGAGTTCTGTTGATTGGTTGCAGAGAAATAATGCTTACTATAACTATGGTGTTCAAAGTCTTGATGCAGTTAAAAGTTTTAAAGCTAGTGGCGAGCAAGCAACAATAGAAGTGGAAATTACAGAAGAACGCACATTGATTAAAGACGGCAAAGCAGATCCAACTAACACTTCCTTTGATACTCTATTGGTACGCTATTCTTTACAATCTGAAAACGGTCAAGTCAAAATATCTGATTATAAATCTCTGAGAACACTGCGTAAAAGTTAATTTTTGAGTTTTTACCTTATAATGCCTGTATTCTTGCAGTTGAAAATTTTATATATTCAAGGTGTAGCTTGTGGATCAGCAATCAAAAAGACAATCAAATGGTCGCGATCGCAAAATTGCCGAACTAGAAGCTAAGTTAGAACGTGCTTATCTAATTATTGAAAATCTCCAACAACAAAATATTCAATTAAAAAGGCAGATTGAAGGATTGAATCATAAGGAAGAGCAAACATCTACTTTTCTTCAAAATCCTACTTCTGTTTCCTATCCACAAAAATTACATGTTCACAAAAAGCCAAATGTAGCTAAACAGCAACCAAAGATACCTCAAATTACAGAAGCAATCAAGATGAGTAAATCTCGAATAACAAAATTATCACACCTGCAATTTTACGGATTGATTGCTTTAGTTGTAATAGCAATAGTTGGTTTGTTTGGAGTCAGTTCACTCCTTGCACAAAGAGCAAAAAATCAAAAAATCGAAACTATTAATAATTCATCTGCACAACCACCGACAGTTATTTCGCAAGAATCTAAATTACCTACTCAGCCGACAAATATTAATACCCAAAAACCTTTTATTAATCAACCGGATTTATCCACTCAGCCAGTTAATTTACCAGTAGAATCATCTTCTCAATTAGCAAAAGTAGATTCAGCTTTGACATATAACGTTAAAGTACCTCCTAAATTTAAAAAAAGTGAGAAATTAGATAAGCATGTCAATATAATTTTAGACTACATCAAAGAGAAAAATTTACCCACTCAGGGTTTGTCAATTACGTTAATAGATTTAAATAAAAATACTATTTCTGGTTATCAGCAAGACTCGCCTAGATATCCGGCTAGTGTCGTGAAACTATTTTGGATGACTATCCTTGAAGCCAAAATCAAACAAGGTTTTCTTCCATTGAGCTACACTATAAATTCTGATTTGAATGCAATGATGTTGAAATCAGATAACGATGCAGCTAGTCGTATAGTCGATCTTGTTAGTGGCACTTATTCTTATGAAAAGAAATTAAGTGAGGAACAATTCCAAACTTGGAAGCAACAGCGCCAATCATTAAATTTTTTCTTTCAAAAAGCTGGATATAAAGATATTAATGTTAGTCAAAAAACTTATCCAATATCCTATTTAAAAGTTACAGAACCCAAAGGTGCTGATTTACAGTTACGTGGCGATCATCCCAATAATCCCAGGCGTAATAAAATTACAACATATCAGACAGCCAGATTGATGTACGAGATTTTTACTAGTCAAGCCGTTGGGCCTGAATATAGTGAACAAATGATTGGTTTATTAACTAGAGATTTGCATCCAGAAGCATGGAAATTACAGCCACCTAATCCAGATGAGTTTAATCCTGTAGAGAATTTTTTGGGTGAATCTTTAGCCCCAGATGCAGATCAACTTGTTTTTGCTTCTAAAGCTGGTTGGACAACAGCGTCTCGTCAAGAAGTCGCATATGTGGCTACTAAAGACGGCAAATCTCGTTATATCATTGCTATTTTTGGAGAAGATCCAGCCTACGCTGCTAGTAAAAATGTTTTCCCGGATATTTCTCGGCTTGTATTTGAGAGTATGAGGAATGGTAAATAGTAGAGATGTAGCAATGCTATGTCTCTACACAGGAAGCATCCCAATTTTTTTAATATAGCGCTTCTGACTTAATTGCAATACAGTCGGAACCCCACCCTGGCTTTGCTGACGCAAAACCCCCCCTCCCCGCACGCGCTTAGGGGATTAAGGGGTGGGGTGCGTATTTTATTCTAGATATAAACCGTTCTGAACTTTAGTTCAGAGCTAATAGTTTAAGTCAGTTTTAACAGACTAGAATACCACAAAACAGTCGGTTTCAACTGACTTTTGCTATTATCCTCACATGCTGAAAGCAGACTACTTGATTTATTTGAGTCGTTTGAGCTAGTGAAGAATTTACTATAGAAAAATAAAGCTTGATGGGGAGTAAAGCTAGGTGAGTACTCGCTGGGCGTTCTTAGTTGGAGTTAACCGCTACGTAGATTCTGGAATTAGTGATTTAAATTTTTGCGTGAATGATGTTTTGGTGCTAGGACAAACCCTGGAGTCACTTGGCTATGAAGTAGTTACTCTCCATGATCAACAAGATTGGAATCATCCACGCTTTCCTAATCGTAACAATGTAGAAGCAAGACTCAAGCACGTTTGTGATGCTGTGCAACCAGATGATTTACTTTGGGTGCATTTTGCTTGTCATGGGACTGTGGTGAAGACAGCAGCGAATCACACAGAACCTATTTTAATTACTTGTGATACGCAGATAAATTTATTAGAACAGCAAGCGCTCCCTGTGGCCAAGGTTGAGCAGTATATGAAAGCTAGTCAAGCGCGACGCTTTTTATTAACCTTAGATGCTTGTCACACTGGTTTAGATATTGGTAGAGATTTATTAGCTGATCCAGAGTTTATTCATAATGTTTACGAACAGGCTGAGGGTTTTGCACTCATTGCAGCTAGTACTGCTCAACAAAGGGCTTTTGAATGGCGAGAAAAACAGCATGGTGTGTTTACCTATCATTTATTAGAAGCGCTAAGTGGTCAAGCGGATCGTGCAGGTAAGAATTTTGTCACCGTCGATGATTTGAAAAATCATGTGTTGGATGGTTTGCGGCGTTGGGGTGTGAAAAATGACATTTTGCAAGAGCCGACAGCTCGTACGGAAGGATTAGGCGATATGATTTTGGCTGATTATCGGAAGCCACAATCACAAAATTCTCTACCAGCTTTACGAGAGTTTGAGTTTGAAGTGGTGACGGTGCGGATAGAAAACAAAGGGTTCTTTAATCCCCGTAAAGAACTGATTTCTAATCGTCGTGTAGGAACTGCAAAATACTTTGTCGAAGATTTGGGACAAGGTATAGGTTTGGAGATGGTGGAAATTCCCGGTGGTAGATTTACAATGGGCGCACCGATAGAAGAAAGTGATAGCCGTGACAGCGAAAGACCGCAACATCGAGTCATCATTTCTACTTTTTTTATGGGTAAATATCCTATCACTCAAGCCCAATGGCGAGCCGTAGCCGCATTACCAAAAATTAATCGTGATTTAAAACCTGATCCATCACACTTTAAAGGTGATAACCGACCTGTAGAATGTGTGTCTTGGTATGATGCAGTCGAATTTTGTGCCAGACTTTCTTTAAAAACAGGACGAGAATATCGACTACCAAGTGAAGCTGAGTGGGAATATGCTTGTCGTGCTGGGACAACAACACCGTTTTATTTTGGTGAAACGATTACAACTGATTTAGCAAATTATAACGGTAACTATATCTATGGTGATGCACCTAAAGGAAAGTATCGAGAAGAAACAACGCCTGTAGGATATTTTCCGCCTAATGCCTTTGGTTTATATGATATGCACGGCAATGTTTGGGAATTGTGTGCAGATGATTGGCATGATAACTATGCTGGAGCGCCAACTGATGGCAGTGCATGGCAAAGTGATAATAAAAAATTGGTGCTGCGGGGCGGTTCCTGGGGCAACGATCCTGAAGACTGCCGGTCTGCGTGTCGCGGCAACAGCATTAGGGCGGAGCGCGACGGCATCGGCAGCCCCCTCGGTTTTCGTGTTGTCTGTGCTGTCGGGAGGACTTAATAGCCCTTTATACTTTTGCTCTTTTGCCCTCTGCTCTTTCTTCTTTTCCCTTTGCCTTTTTTGCGAGCGCAGCGAGCTCGATTTATTTTTATAGCAGGGAGCAGGGAACAGGGAACAGCTTGAAGATTGCGTAATTAATTTTGTTTAGGTATTTATCAAGTCCGCTACGTACCAGCCTTGATATCGGGTTGCATTGTGAATGTATCGGGTTGCATTACGATTGTATCGGGTTGCATTACGATTGCATCGAGTTACATTGCGATTGTATCGAGTCGCATTGCGATTGTATCGAGTCGCATTGCGATTGCATCGAGTCGCATTGCGATTGTATCGAGTCGCATTGCGATTGCATCGAGTCGCATTGCGATTGTATTAAGTTACCAGGCAAATGGTACATATTAATTATGCCGAAGGCTAACGCACCGTTGTAGATTTTCGGTGCGTTAGGACGTTCCCGTCCATAACGCACCCTACCAGTTTTTATATAGCAGTTCTCGGTTGTGTCCAATACGTACCCCACCCCTTAATCCCCTCCCCGTAAGCCTACGGTGTACACACAAATCTAGGTTGAGCGCATCTGTACCGCCTCGGAATAAATTCCTCCTCTCATAGCGCAAGTCCTCTTCAGAGGACTCAAAAAAAAGTTTGTTCCAGTCCACTTGAGTGGACTTTCGCTATGAGCCTGGAACTTTAGTTCTAGGCGGGATACAGTTTCAACATGAAAAATTTTGACTTATGTGTACACCGCAGCGTAAGCGGGGAGGGGAGGTTTTGCGTCAGCAAAGCCGGGGTGGGGTTCCGACTGTATTGCAATCGAGTCAGAAGTGCTATAATTCAACGACTGTAGAGTTGTGTCATCTCCAACAATCTTTGACTCAACTCTGATGTCAGTAAATCAGAACTGGTGTAACGCCAACGCCAATTACCAGCATTCACACTTGGATCGTTCATTCTGCCACTGTTATCTAAACCCAAAATATCTTGCAGGGGAAGAATCGCTAAATCAGCGACAGAAGCTAAAGCTGTGCGAATGAATTCCCAATTGATTTCCAGAACTTCGTCTGGCGAATCATAACCCAGATATTTAGCAATCATTTGCTTTTCTTCAGGTTTAGCTCCATCTTGCCACCAACCGAGTGTAGTTTCGTTATCGTGAGTACCTGGATAGACGACACTATTTTGAATGTAATGGTGGGGTAGGTAAGCATTATCTGAACCACCACCGAAGGCAAATTGCAAGATTCGCATTCCTGGAAAATCAAAGCGATCGCGCAAGTATTCTACTTCTGGTGTGATGATTCCTAAATCTTCTGCCATCACGGGCAAACTATCCAAGGTTGTTTCTAGAGTTTCAAAAAATTCCACTCCTGGTGCTTTCACCCATTCACCATTGATAGCTGTTTCTTCCCCAGCAGGTACGCGCCAGTAAGCTTCAAAACCCCGGAAGTGATCAATTCTGACAATATCTACATATTGTAATGTGGCTCGGAAACGTTCAATCCACCAGGCAAAGTTGGTTTGCTGCAATTTCTCCCAATCGTAAACTGGATTCCCCCACAACTGCCCAGTAGCGCTAAAATAATCTGGTGGCACACCCGCTATATAAGCAGGTTCGAGGGTTTGTGAGTCGAGTTGAAAAATATCAGGATTTGCCCACACATCAGAACTGTTGTGACAAACGTAAATAGAAATATCCCCAACAATTTGGATGTTTTTGTCGTTGGCGTAGGCACGTAGTTGTAACCACTGTTGAAAAAATTTAAATTGTAAGAATTTATGGTATTGTATTTCGTTGTTGAGATCTTCAGTCGCGGCTTGTAAGGCACTGGGTTCACGGCGAGCGATCGCACTTTCCCACTGACTCCACGCTTTGCCTTCGTTGGCTTCTAGTAGCGCCATAAACAAGACGTAATCGTTGAGCCAAGCCG
This sequence comes from Pelatocladus sp., assembly GCF_059505505.1. Taxonomy (NCBI): domain Bacteria; kingdom Bacillati; phylum Cyanobacteriota; class Cyanophyceae; order Nostocales; family Hapalosiphonaceae; genus Pelatocladus; species Pelatocladus sp. The sequence continues at coordinate 33,407 of NZ_JCACKS010000235.1, forward strand.
ATTGCATCTGACAAAATTGTTCGTACTCACGGTTTGATTTTTCCGTCAGGGAATGCTGGAAGCTTTCATAAGCAAGACGGAGAATTTTCATCTTGTGAGGAATTACCGCATCGAAATTAACTCGATTGAGGTTATCTGCTGCACTTTTTGGTGGCAGCGTCAATTCCTCTTGCGATAGTAAATTCTCTTGCACCAACTGCTCTAGACTGATCAGCAGTGGATTTCCAGCAAAAGCACTAAAATTCATTGTATAGGGTGAATGTTCATAACCCGTGGGTCCCAATGGCAAAATTTGCCAAAGTCTTTGACCACTCCTCTGCAAAAAATCCACAAACTCGTAAGCTGAATGACCTAAATCACCTATGCCAAATTGACTAGGCAGACAAGTAGGATGTAACAAAATTCCGCTTGCTCTTTGAAAACTCATCACAAAATCCTCGGAAATTCGGTATCAGGTAATACAAAAAGGTCTAAAATTTCAAAAAAAGCTGCGAGTCCCCTTGTACAATAACTTATTGCCAATAGGTTGTATAAACTATGCAAAATCCGATTTTGAAGGACGATCCGCTTTGGTTTAAAGATGCTGTAATCTACGAAGTACCTGTACGTGCCTTTGCCGATAGCGATAGCGATGGCATTGGCGATTTTTGTGGGTTAACACAAAAGTTAGATTACTTGCAAGATTTGGGAGTCACCGCAGTTTGGGTACTGCCCTTTTTCCCCTCGCCATTACGCGATGATGGCTATGACATTTCAGATTACACTAGTGTCAACCCCATATACGGTAATCTAGAAGACTTTGAGGCTTTTTTAACTGCTGCCCATGAACGCGGTATTCGTGTCATTATTGAGTTAATCATTAATCACACTTCTGATCAACATCCTTGGTTTCAACGGGCGCGGCGATCGCCTGTGGGCAGTTCAGCCAGAAATTTTTACGTTTGGAGTGACACCCCTGAAAAGTATCAAGACACGCGGATCATCTTCAAGGATTTTGAAACCTCTAACTGGACGTGGGACCCTGTAGCAAAGGCATACTATTGGCATCGCTTTTATTCTCACCAACCAGATTTAAACTTTGAACACCCAGAACTACAGCAAGCACTATTTAATGTTGTTGATTTTTGGTTAGAGATGGGCGTGGATGGACTGCGTTTAGATGCAGTACCTTATCTTTATGAACGCGAGGGAACCAACTGTGAGAACCTACCAGAAACTCACGAGTTCTTAAAGAAATTGCGCCGCCATGTAGACGACAATTTCCCTAACCGGATGTTACTGGCAGAAGCAAATCAGTGGCCAGAAGATGCGGTGGAGTATTACGGTCAAGGGGATGAGTGCCAAATGGATTTTCACTTCCCCCTGATGCCACGTCTGTATATGGCGTTACATATGGAAGATAGCTTCCCCATAATTGACATTTTGCAGCAGACGCCACAAATCCCCGATAACTGCCAGTGGGCGCTATTTTTACGTAACCACGATGAACTGACTTTAGAAATGGTCAGTGATGAAGACCGTGATTACATGTATAAAGTCTACGCCCAAGATCCCCAAGCCCGGATCAACTTGGGTATTCGTCGCCGTCTGGGGCCGTTGATGGGTAATAACCGTCGCCGGGTTGAGTTGATGAATGCTTTGTTAATGTCTTTGCCAGGTACACCAGTGTTGTATTACGGTGATGAGATTGGCATGGGAGACAATATTTATTTGGGCGATCGCAATGGTGTACGTACTCCGATGCAGTGGAGTCCTGATAGAAACGGAGGGTTTAGTAGTGCCAATCCCCAAAGACTTTATGCTCCCTTGATTGTAGACCCAGAATATCACTACGAAGCAGTCAACGTCGAAGCACAACGGGCAAACCCAAATTCCCTGTGGTGGTGGACAAAACGACTCATTGCGACTAGAGGACGCTATCAGGCTTTTGGTCGCGGGACATTTGAATTTTTGTATCCAGAAAACCGCAAAGTATTAGCCTTTACCCGCAACTACAACGATGAACACATTCTAGTTGTGGCGAATCTCTCACGGTTTGTACAGAGTGTAGAATTAGATTTGTCTGCCTTTAATGGTATGGTTCCGGTAGAAATCTTTGGTCGCAGTGCTTTTCCGATAATTAGCGACTCTCCTTATTTCCTGAGCTTGGGACCCCATGCATTCTACTGGTTTACATTACAATTGCAACCCAGCTTTACTTGTCCAATTCGCACTCCCAACCAAATACCTAAACTCATAGTGAGTGGCAAATGGCAAAATATTTTTGCTAAAGGTGAAGCGAGGACAGCACTTGAAACTATATTGCCAGATTACCTGTGTAGTTGTGCTTGGTTCGATGGCAAAACACGCATCATCCAAGCTACTCACATCACAGAAGCAATTCCTGTAAATCACGAAGACGACACCCAAGCATATATTATTTTATTGCGGGTGGACTACACAGAAGGCGATCCCCAAACTTACGTTCTCACCCTTGCTTACGAGACAGATGGTATTGGTAACGAGCGCTTCAGCACTCACACTGAACAAGTGGTAGCTCAAATTTACGTCCAGGGTAAACAAGAAACTGGAATTTTATTTGATGCTTTAAGACAAGAAGACTTTTTGAGTATTCCCTTAGATGCGATCGCTCATCATCATACCTTCATGGGTATGGAGGGTAAATTAGTCGGAACAACCACAGAAGATTTCCCTGAAATTATCACTCAAGTCAACGATAAAAGTAGTAATGTTTCCCTGGAAGCGCATTTACTTAAAGGAGAACATACTAACACAGGCATTATTTATGGCGATCGCCTGATTTGCAAAATCTTCCGTAAAGTCGAAGCGGGTATCAACCCTGATCTAGAGATTGGTCGTTTTCTCACCAAAACTGCAATCAACAAAAGCACACCCCAGTTAGAACATTTAGCCCCCGTTGCTGGTGCATTAGAATACCACCATAAAGGATCTGCACCTATGACATTGGGGATTTTGCGAAAATATATCCCTGAGATTCGCGATACTTGGTCTTATTCCTTGGACAGCCTGCGTGACTTTTTTGAGCAAGTTTTGCCAAAATACGTAGATATAGCTGATATTGAGCTACCATCTAACTTGTTGCAAGCAGCGCTGGAAATTCCTATTCCGGAAATGGCTCAAGAGTTCATGGGCAATTACTTAGTAGTGACTGAGTTGCTAGGACAGCGTACTGCGGAACTGCATATAGCTTTAGCATCTGATGTTGAAAATGTCAACTTCGCACCAGAGCCATTTTCTTCGTTCTACCAGCGCTCAATTTACCAATATATGCGGAATCAGGCAGGACAAACATTATTGCTGTTGAATAAACATTTAATGCAACTGCCTAATGATGTGCAACCTGTAGCAAAATTGGTACTTAATCAACGTGAGTTGATTTTGGCACGCTTTCAAGAGATTTTGAATCACAAAATCACTGCGATGCGGATTCGTTGTCATGGCAATTATTCCTTAGAGGAAGTTTTGTATACGGGTAAAGATTTCATCATCATTGATTTTGAAGGTGACTCGAATCGTGCTTTAAGTGAACGCCGGATGAAGCGATCGCCCCTACGTGATGTTGCTTCCATGATCGGATCTTTCTACTATGCCAGCCGCGTTGGTTTGCTGAATGAGAAAGAAAGCGGTATACTGCGTCCCGATGAACTACCATTAGCAGAAAACTGGCAACGATTCTTTTTCTGTTGGTCTAGTGTGGCCTTCTTAAAATCCTACCTGGCAACAGCAGATCATGCAGCTTTTATACCTAAGCATCCTAGAGAGTTAAAAGTCTTACTAGATGCTTTCTTGTTAGAGAAAGTTATCCTTGAGTTAGACTACGAACTCAAAAACCGTCCGGATTGGATTGAGATTCCTTTGCAGCGAATTTTGGAATTGTTGCAAAACTCGAAGTAATTGGGTTGATGTTGAGCAACGTCTTTCTTGTGTTTGCTATTGATGACTAATGGTTAGTAGTTAGTTAGTGGTTAACAACCAACTACTAACTATTAACTAATTAGGGTTTGCTAAAAAAGTGATGAAAAGCTAGAGGAAGATTAGTTTATTTATAAGAAGGGCTGGCTGAAAACCCATGAGGAACAGGTGCAAAGCACCGAATTCCGTCATGCGCGGCATGGGATGTAGCTTGCTTCTGGCAGAGTAAGGCGATCGCTCTTTAGGTGATTCCTGTTGTCTACTGGAGAGCATTAATTAGGTAGTCGAAGTAAGTGCCAACTTCGCTTGTATCTTCTCCAGACAACATCGAGGTAGTGATGTTCTTCATGGCACGAACACTTTCGGCAACACTCTCAATTGGGGTACCGAGGGATCTGTACATTTGGCGAACACCAACGACTCCGCTCTCTTGAATTGGCGTAGTATCTCCAGCCGCAACACTGTAAGTAATCAAGCGCAGGTAGTAATCCATATCCCGCAGACAGGTGGCAGTCATCTCTTTGCCGTAGGCATTACCACCGGGTGAAACAAGGCGTGGACTCTTTTGGAACAGTTGCTTTCCAGCTTGTTTAACAATGCGATCGCGACTCAGAGTTAAAACTTGCACAAGGCGTAGACGGCGCTCACTGCTGCCAACAAATATCTTGATCTGATCCAGTTCTCCAGGGGTAAGATAGCGAACCTCAGCATCTGCATTTACAATCATCTTCGTAATAATACTCATTAGCTAACTCCTGAAAGATTTAAATTAGGTTTATCTGAAACGGTTAAATTATTTGCAGCTTGAACCTGACTCAGCAAACTGTGCAGTTTCTCACCCTCGATAACTTCTGTCTCTAAGAGTTGAGTGGCGATCGCCTCCAGTAAGTCTCGGTTGAGCTTGAGCGTATCCAAAGCTTGCTGATGAGCCGTTTCCACAATTTCCTTCACTTCGCGATCGATTGCCTGTGCTGTTTCCTCACTCATCATCCGGCGGGGATTAGGCATCCCATCACCTAAGAACATTGGTTGTTGTCCCTGCTGGTATGCTTGCGGACCTAAGATTTTACTCATCCCGTAGGTAGTCACCATTCGCTCTGCCAGATCCGTCGCCCGTTGCAAATCATTGGCTGCACCAGTAGTAATACTGTTAAACACAATCTCTTCAGCCGAGCGTCCACCGAGCAATGTAGCAATCTGACCCCGGAGTTCTGCTTCGTCCATGAGGAAGCGATCTTCTGTTGGCAGTTGCAGCGTATAACCCAGTGCTGCCATACCCCGTGGAACAATAGAAATTTTCTCAACTCGACCACTTTCGGTCATCAGAGAACCGACCAAGGCATGACCAACTTCGTGGTAAGCGACAATTTTCTTTTCCTTCTCGTTCATCACCCGGCTTTTCTTTTCCAGACCTGCTACTACCCGCTCAATTGCTTCAGCAAAGTCTTCCTGTGCCACGTAGGAGCGTTGATTGCGGGCTGCTAACAGAGCGGCTTCATTCACCAGGTTTGCCAAGTCTGCCCCGGCAAAACCAGGAGTACGAGTTGCGATCGCCTTAAGATTTACGTCCTCACCCAGCTTTACTTTCCGAGCATGGATTTTGAGAATTGCTTCTCGCCCCGACAACTCCGGGCGATCGACCAAAACTTGACGGTCAAATCGACCAGGACGCAACAGAGCAGGGTCTAATACTTCAGGGCGATTTGTGGCTGCCAGCACAATCACTGTTGCATCTTCCACTGAAAATCCATCCATTTCTGCTAACAACTGGTTGAGTGTCTGTTCCCGCTCATCATTGCCGCCGTAGAACCCACCACTGCTGCGAGACTTGCCGATCGCATCCAATTCATCAATAAACACGATGCAGGGAGCTTGTTTCTTCGCCTGCTCAAACAGATCACGAACTCGTGAAGAACCCACACCAACAAAAAGTTCCACAAACTCAGAACCGGAGATACTGAAGAACGGCACGCCTGCTTCCCCTGCCACCGCTTTAGCCAGCAGTGTTTTACCAGTCCCCGGCGGACCCACGAGCAGCACCCCCTTGGGAATCCGCGCCCCAATCTGGGTATAGCGCCCTGGAGTCTTAAGAAAATCCACAACCTCAACTAATTCAGTCTTGGCTTCCTCTACCCCAGCTACATCGGCAAAGGTAATTTTGGCAGATTCCCCCTCGACATAAACTTTGGCTTTGCTCTTACCAATCGAGAGAACGCCTTGGGGTCCACCACCACTTCGTCTAATAAAAAACTGCCAGATTGCCACAAAAATCAAGGGTGGAATCACCCAGCCCAGAAGACTGGTAAACCAGGCATTCTTGGGCGGAGGAGTAGCGGCAAATTCAACACCCTTCTCTTCTAACAACTTGGGCAATCCCAAATCAAAGATGGGTGTAGTAGAGAAAACTTGTCCAGCCTGGTTATCGACCGTTTTCAATTGAAATTGAATTTGGTTTTGACCAACTTGCACCCGTTCGACTTCCCCTGCCTGAACTTGATGGATGAATAGGCTTTGACGTACTCCCTGGACTAAAGCCGCAGGGATTCTCAAATGATGTTACGAGGCA